>SKYC01000005.1 GCA_007128085.1 Saprospiraceae bacterium
ACAGCGGTGAACTGGCCAGCGGATTGAGCGGCCCCGGAAGAATGATGGAACCCTCACAAATTCTTGAAAATGCAGTGGTTTTTTTTCAGGAAAAAAAATCCCTGAGTAATATAAAAGCACTGGTTACGGCCGGTCCAACCGTAGAGCCCATCGATCCGGTCAGGTTCATCAGCAATTACAGTTCGGGGAAAATGGGTGTTGCCATAGCCAATGCCCTGGCTTCCCGAGGCGCCGAAGTTCACCTGATTCACGGCCCCATATCAGCAGAACTATCCATACATCCCGCCGTCCAACGACACCCTATAAAAACGGCCGATGATCTTCTGAATAAAACCCTGGAAGTACACCCTTCTGTACAACTCGCCGTGTTCGCTGCCGCAGTTTCCGATTACAAACCCCTCAGGCCCCAAAAACAGAAAATCAAAAAGGGAAATGAAAAAGCACCCCAACTCGAGCTGACTGAAAACCCCGACATAGCCGCTCGCTGCGGACAATTTAAAAAAGACGGTCAGTACCATCTGGGCTTTGCCCTGGAAACACAAAACGAGGAAAAAAATGCCCGAAAAAAACTGGAGGACAAGAATTTCGATCTCATCCTGCTCAACTCGCTGAATGACGAGGGAGCCGGTTTTGAAAAAGACACCAATAAGGTAAGCTTTATCGAACAAAATAAGTCGCTGGAATTTGAGTTAAAAACTAAGGTGGAAATTGCAGAGGATCTCATCGATTATTTACAACCCATTTTAACAAAATAATCCGGGTTAAGCCAATGCGAATTCTGTGACTTTTTCGACGGGTTCAATACATCACACGATGCTCTTAGTCTTTTTATAATGATGAGTAGAAAAAAGAAAAATATTTAAACCAATGATAAATACACCCCTTAAAACTTTTACTTTCCTGGCGTTGCTACTGGGTCCCTTATTCTGGTCATCATCAGAGGCACAGGAACTCAACGTCAACCTGAGAGTCAGCACCCCGCAGATACAGGGAACAGATCCGCAAGTCTTCAGGGAATTAGAGAACGAGTTAAACGATTTTTTAAACAACCGCGCATTTACGGATCTCACCTATGAAAATACCGAAAAGATCAACGCCACCTTTCAACTCACCATTAAAGAAGCCATAGACGATGTAACCTTCTCGGCTGAACTTTCCGTACAGGCGACCCGCCCCGTTTTCAACAGCGATTACGAAACCACCATTATCAACCACCTCGACCGGGACATCAAGTTCAACTTTGCCACCGGCCAAAATATTCAAATCACCAGGACGAGTTATCTGGACAATCTCTCAGGCCTGTTGACATTTTACGGCTTTCTCATAATCGGCTTGGATTACGATTCATTTGTACCTCTCGGAGGCGAGGAATACTTTAAAATCATTGAAAATGTGGTCAATTCTGTCCCACCCTCGGAAGCTGCCAATTTCAAAGGTTGGAGAGCCATGGACGGAAACAGAAACAGGTACTGGATTGCAGAAAACCTGATGAACCCCAGAGTGGTTCCCATGCGCGAAGCAATGTATGAATACCACCGACTGGGACTCGACCTCTGTCACAAAGACCCGGAAGCCTGCAGAGCCGCTATGATGGGAGCAATGCAGTCCATAGACGAAGTTCACCGCGCCTACCCCAACAGCATCATCGTTCAGATGTTTATGAGTGCCAAAGGCCAGGAAATCGTCGATATTTTCAGCAAAGCATCCAGAGAGGAACGCAATCAGATGTATCAGATTCTCTCTAGGCTCGACCCAGCAAATCTGAATGTTTACCGACCTCTGCGATCTTAATCTCCCGGACTCCACTATGATAAAAATTGCCATTTTTGCCTCCAGATCGGGATCCAATGCAGCCGCTATTTGCGACTACTTCAAAGGTCGCGATCAAATAAAAATTGCACTCATTGTTACCAACAATCCCCATGCCGGAGTGATCGACAGGGCAGTGGAAAGGGGTATCCCCACAGTCAAAATTGATAAAGCCCGTTTAATTTCCCCCGATTTTGAAACCTATCTCAAAGAAAAAATGGCCATCGATTACATTGTCCTGGCCGGCTTTTTGAAACAAATCCCCTCCAACTTAATCAGCGCTTATCGAGACAAAATTCTCAATATACACCCCTCCCTGCTCCCAAAATACGGCGGTAAGGGCATGTACGGAATGAGGGTTCACCGCGCGGTTTCAGAAGCCAAAGAGGAAGTGACCGGTTTAACTATACATTTGGTCGATGAGGAGTACGATAGGGGTCGACCACTATTCCAAAAAAAAGTGGCCATTGCTCCCGGGGAAGATCCCGAATCTATCGCCGCCAAGGTACTGAAGTTAGAGCATTACCACTACCCGCGCACCATCGAGCAGTACATATTAACCTGAGTTCGATTGAAGTTGTTCCCCAGCAGCCCGGCTCAAAGCCAACACCTTTTCATTTTTTGGATATTTCTCCCGCAATCCCAACCAGGCCTGAGTGCCACCGCTGTGTACCAAAACGATGGGTGGGCCGTCCAGGATTCCATCTCTCTTTAATCCGTAGTACAGGGCTTTCCCATTGTAAAAAGGATCGAGCAATACACCACTTTGAACGTAGTAGTCGTACAAAAATTCAATCAGTGATTCACTCACCCATCCCATCCCCCTATCCTCATCAGACACCAGCAAATTAAAATTTTTTTCACCCGGCCTCACAGCACCGATTTCCTTCAACAGATATTCATTGAAACTTCTGGAACGAATGGCCGGAAAGGCCCAAAGATGAGAGTCCGAAGTTAAAAACATGGCTGTGAATACTGTACTAATACCGGTACCTGCGCCCATCAGCAATTGAATTTTCTGTCTGGATAATTCGGCCTGTATTTCCCCAACCATCTCTGCCAGACCTCCACGAGACCACTCCCCTCCCCCGCCTTCGGGAATCCAGTGAAATTTTCCGGGTGTATCGACCCATTCGTTGGGATTCAGCTCTCCGGATCGCAGTTTCCTCATTTCAGTTCGGCTCAACGTCTGGAATGTCGTTCCCAGCCTCTTGCACCACTTCATTAAATAAGTGTCCGGTCCCCTGTGGGTAGTCAACACCTTCAGCATGTAGTTTCTGCTGTGACACAAAGAGGCCAGAGCCAATACAAGATTGGAATACCCGCCGCCCATGGTCAGAATTTGCGATCCACCCGATATCGTATCACTAAAGCAAGGATGGTATTTTAATTTTCTCCATTTGTTTCCGGAGACCAAGGGGTGAATCCGGTCGTCGCGCTTAACGAAAACAAGTCCCCTGCCCTTCTTATAAACCACTTCTGTTCGCTCCATCGGACTGGGAGTCAGAATTTTTTTTTGGGAATGTAGACCTATTTGTTCAGCGGAAATCATGCCTTGCAAAATTACAAATAAACTATACACTCTTCCACAATGGAATTACTATTGAGCCTCAAAAGGAAAGTAGATTTAACTTATAATGGTTCCTATTTTGGACCGGTAGCCCTTGGAGGTGCAAGGATCCGGAACCGATGGTGCCGTTTGTGGAGGTGGTAGCGGTGTAAGAAAATGGGGGAAACGCATATATATGCTAAAGATAAGGCTTTTCCTTTTCTCCATAAAGTCCGGGGGTCTGGAAAACCCGATCGACTTGTTAAGCAGATAGCTATATCAACCCCTCTTTCCGGAATAGCCTCAGCAATTCATCTCACTCAAACCTGTTACTTTTGAAATGATCTCAATGTCAATCCCTTCTTTAAAATAGCCTATAGCGATATTTTCAATACCCTTTTCAATACCTTTTTCAAAACCTAATCTCTCCCGCGTATCCATAACATTTTTGAAAGGGCGATGTTAATTAAGACTCTCCTCCATGCCTCCGGTTTGGTAAACTCATGGCTTTTCGATCCGTTTTATCTAATTATCCTAATTCTGCTATTCCCATGACTTTTTCAAATATTTTAGATTGGAGAGTTCCAGGCAACTGGAAGAATCCCCTTTGTGGAATGCCTCGCTTTTTTCCAAATAGTAAACCCAGTGCAATACGATCAAGATCGTGAAAATCGATTTTTAATTCCATCGGGTAGACTCTATACCGATGAGGTATTGGATGAATAACGCATGACAAACTCTTCCATCTCGTCGATCATCTTCGGGGATCCCATGACAACGCTGGTTCTTTGGTGCAGTTCTTCGGGTGCCATCTCTAAAATTCTTTCCAGATGAGCGTTTATTGCTTTCCCACCGGCTTGTTCAACGATAAAGGACAGGGGATTGCATTCGTAGAGCAATCGCAGTTTTCCTTTGGGATATTTTCGCGTATTGGGGTACAGAAAAATACCTCCCTGAAAAAGTATCCGGTGAATATCGGCCACCATGGTTCCAATATACCGCAATCTGAGATTTAAATCAGAGCAATAATCAATGTAGCGTCTCATTTCGAGATCAAACTTCAGGTAATAGCCCTGATTTACTGAATAGTAGGGACCTTCATCCGGAATCCTAATGTCTCTGTGTGATAGGCAAAACTCCCCAATCGACGGATCCAGGGTAAATCCATTGACTCCATTTCCGGTTGAATACACCAATATAGTAGAGGTGCCATAAATAACATAACCGGCCGCCACCAACTCCGTTCCTTTTTGCAAAAAGTCATTGAGATTCACGGATTCTTCCTCACTTCCCAATCGACGGTAGATTCCGAAAATCGTACCGACGGATACATTTACATCGATATTGGAGGATCCATCCAATGGGTCGACCAGCACAACGTATTTGCCGTATTTTCCATCCCGAGGGGGAAAGGGAATAAAGTCCTCGAGCTCTTCGGAAGCCACTCCGGCACATTCACCACTGGTTTTTAAAAATTCGATCAAACGCTCATTGGCATAAATATCCAGTTTGGCTACTTGCTCACCGGATGCATTTTCCTGGTCAAACTTCCCCAGGATATTGATCAATCCCGCTTTATTGACTTCCCGGTTTACAATTTTTGCAGCCAGTCCAATGTCTCTCAACAAGCCGGTCAATTCACCGGTAGCTGAAGAGTAACTTTTCTGTCGCTTAATAATGAATTCGTCTAAAGTCTCTATTCTGTGCATGCTTATTTAATATTGAACCACAAATATACTAATTTTACGGTCGCACAAAATGAATAGTCAGGACGTATTAAAACATATGCATCATTTTTAGGTTATACTCCTATTCTAAAAAGGTCAGATTCAAAGTTAACAAAGCACCTCCATTGAAGCACCTATTTACTCTCAATCGTTTTTTGTACAAATACAAGTGGAAATTACTCCTCGGAATAGTTTTTGTTGCCCTTTCTAATTACTTCAGGGTATTACAACCCCAGATGGTAAGGGAGGCCCTCGACCTTGTACTTGAAAACATTAAGGTATTTAATCTCCTTGAAGGAAGTTCTTCCAGAGAGGAACTCTACCTGGAAATAGGTCAGATTTTACTTTTTTTTGGAATTCTGGTTCTCTTGTTGGCCATTACGATGGGTATTTTTATGTATTTTATGCGCCAGACCATAATCGTAGCATCTCGTCTGATTGAGTACGACCTGAGAAAAGAAATGTACGACAAATACCAGGAGTTGGATCAAAATTTTTACCGGAAAAACAAAACGGGT
>SKYC01000154.1 GCA_007128085.1 Saprospiraceae bacterium
ATGGGCAGAGACCTCATGATCGATGCCCCTTCCGCCCTCGATCCCTCACAACTGGACGAATTGGGCCTGGAATTAAAGCGGCCTGATGACAGTAAATCCGGAAAAAAAGACGAACAGTAAAACCCGGTGAATCGACCATTACTCCTCTCCGGCGCGCTCCTCAGCAGCCCGGATAAGAGGAAGTACAAAATCTACGGAAAGTACCACCGACTGTCCAGTGGCCGACGATCCCATGGATTGGAACATAGCGCCGAAGCCCATTCCTCCACCAGCTGATCCACCACCCTCAGCAGTGGGATCCTGGAGGGTCGTGGCGATGCCAACCACCTCACCTTCGACATTAAAAACCGGCATTCCCAAACCGGCCATCCCAATATTGGTAATATACGCCTGACGGGGCCTGTTCAAGGTCCCGGTAATACGGGCTTCCCTTACATGGGGCGCATAATCAAACCCCTCTCCAAGCCGGGATAAATAGTAAATGGTACTCCCTATTTCCGGGCTCTGACTTTCCGAAAGATCCACATAGCTGAAGGTTTTGCCTTCTGTATTTTCCAACTGAATAAAGGCGAGGTCAAAATCCGAATCCGTTGCCACAAGATAACCGTCGTATTCTTCACCATCCACTACAACAGTGAGGTCCTGAAGCGACACATTGACGTCGATTCCGGCACCCATACCGCTGAATATCCTCTTGATGTTCTCTCCTGAAAATGAATTGTACGGAACCATAACCAGACCGCTTTCATTGACCAATACCCCGGAAAATTCTACCCGACTTTCCTCGTCTTCTCCCTGGCCCATCATACGCAATTCCATAGACATGACAGCATTGACAGAAACAACCGCCTCTGCTTTTGATTCCAACAATTCTCCGTAGATGTGGTGGTGGGCTGTACAAATTTGTGCAATCATCATACAGGCAAAAAAACAACTCAAGATCATATTCAACTTTTTCATTTATTTGGTTTTTAGTTAACGAGATATTTGGTCCCAATCGGGTTCAATAAATACAAAGTGTGTCCTGTGACCGCGGTAGAGAAAAATTGTAATAATTTCTTGCTTCTCTTCTGTCAAACGGTCCATAATGTCTTCAAATTCGTCAATACTGCCGGTGGGTTCTCCCTGAACATTAACAATCAGGTCATTGAGTCTCAACCCGGCCACATGCGCCCATCCGCCATTGGTTACTTCGCTTACAATTACCCCATTTGCATCGTCCGGCCAGCGCCGTTCAATGCCATCCATAAAAGTGGTCTCCCTGACCGCAAATTCAAATTCTTCCTGCTCCGCACGCTTCATCACCACCGGATCGTCCGGCGTACTCTCCAACTCGACCGAAATTCGCAATGACTCTCCATTTCTCACCACAGAAAGGACAATTTCCGATCCAATGGGGTATCTCTCGATCACCCTTCTCAACTCTTGTACATCCTGCTGCCGGTAGGCTTCCAGGCGCGTATCGTCGACCGCGGTAATAATGTCTCCTCTCTTAAGTTTTGATTCGGCGGCCAGTGTTCCCTTTAGTATTTCGGTTATTCTAAAACCCCTGAGGTCATCTTGCTGGAGAGCATTTGCCACTTCGGGTGTAACCACTTGAGTCGTCAACCCCAACCAGGATCTGGGCAATTCACCCGCTCCCCGCCTCCGTTCACTTTTATCCAAATTGAGTACCGTAATGATCTCCTCATTGTCTCGGTGCAAGTGAACGGGAACGCTCTTCTGATCCTCTCCCAGACTCCCGAGCAAGTCAAATACATCGCTGATACTTTGCACACTTTGATGATTCATTTTGAAGATCACATCGCCACTGTTGATTCGAGGTCGGGCCTCCTCTGCGGGAAATCCAGGTCTCACACCGGTTACATACACTCCTTCGGTGGTGGTAAGTTGCCTGCTTAAAGCCATGGGCCCGGTAATGTCCTGCACCGTCATGCCCAGTGTTCTAACTTCTCTTTGCTCCCCGATAAATGGTTCCATTTTTGTGGGCAAAGCGCGTACGATATGACGTTCTCCCTTCCTTTCAAAAGCAATTTCCAGCTCTTCCTCAATTTTTACAGAGGCGATGGTATTGAGCACCAGAGGAACCTCCTCAAAAAATTTCGCCCGAATTTCATAGCCGTTGAGTGACAAAATACGATCGCCGGCCTTCAATCCCGCTTTTTCAGCGGGTGACCCGGGCATCACCCACGATATCAATGCACCGGTCTCATGTCCGGCTTTTTCTACCGGCAAAATCCGGAGACCGAGCCAGGCTCTCGGAACCTCTCCGTATGCGAGAGCCGCTTCATAAACTTCCGCCATCTGTACTGAAGGCACTGCAAAACCGAGGCCCCGTCCACCGCGGGTGTTGATGCCCACAATTTCTCCTTGAAGGTTGACCAGTGGCCCACCTGAGTTTCCCGGTAAAATGAGGGCATCGTGTTGTATCCACTGAGTAAAAATACCCGTTTTATCCCCATCCCCAAATTCCATCTCCTGTATTTCAGTTCCTGTAAAATCGGTAAATACTCTGCTCGTATTCGAAATTATCCCCAAAGTCATTGAGGACGATAACGCCAGCGGATTGCCCATTGCGAGTACAAAATCACCCACCATCAAGCGATCGGAATCCCCGATTTTGGCATAGGGCAACTCACCATCGTATTCGTCGAGATCGAGTTTTAATATACTCAAATCGGTAAGTGGATCATTGACCAGAACTTCCGCCTTGAATCTCTTCCCATCCGAGGTAGTACAAATTATACGGGTGGTATTGCCCACCACGTGGTAATTGGTCACTACATAACCCTCTGGACTGACAATCACTCCACTGCCCGCTCCCGGCCCCCGTCGGGCTCTGCCGCCGTCAAAGCGCTGTGAAACCACTGAAATATTGACCAAGGCAGGATAGACGCTCATTCTGGCATGTTCCATTTGGCCAATCAGTTCGGGATGTGTAATTCCCGCCCGATCCATACCGGATTTCTGTTCTTGAGAAAAGATTGCATCGGGAAGTAAAAGTGAAAAAATGCCACTGAGAACAAATACCAGAAAAATGGATGGTAACCTCATTTATTAACTTTTTTTATTGAACCTATGGTTGTCGACAAAAAACCCCAAATTGAAACACTATTGTATGTTTGCAACAGGTCGAAGCCCTCCGGCTTAAAACGGCCGGATTTTTTGGCAAGCGAGATGCCAAAAATAGTAAAAAATCGCCAATAGCAGCACAATCCTATCTCCCTTTTTATATCCATACGTGCAATTCAATAAAATTTAGGGAATTTCCAGGAAGTAAAACACCTAAATATTCCTTCAATAAAACCCAATGAATTTGACTCAACCCCATTTCTCCTTTCAAAGGAATGTACTTTTGTTTCTCACAGTCCGTTTTTTTAAGATGGGTCGATCAGTTTTTTTCCCTGTATTGTCCATAGAAAAGGTTCCGGATGGATTTCTTTTTCTCCTGAGAGTAACCGCTTGGGTCGTGCTCCTTGCAGTCCTGTGGCCAAACTTCACCTCGGCTCAACATATAATTCTACAACCGGAAATAGAGGGTGATTCAAGGGTGCTGGAGAATTTTCCGGCCGAAGCGAACGACCCTCAGGAAGCCATGACCGCCATCCGCGATTGGCTGGCAGAAAAAAGGGCGGAAGGTCACCTGACCGCCTCATTGGATCAATTGATAAAAATAGATTCAGTCTGGAAACCTTCTTTTTACCTGGGTGCCCGATATCATTGGGCTCAAATTAAAATGGATGACAACTCGCAAAGATGGCTAAGTGCAGCCGGGTTGAGATCCGAATTTTTTGAGGGCAATCCCATTTCCAGAGAGGATTTGATAACCCTTTTCCAAAGCCTTATTGAAACAGCCGGACAAAACGGCCATCCCTTTGCCCGCGTTCAACTGGACAGCTTTGAAGTCAAGGACTCTCTAGTTGCCGGCAGACTTCATATGGATGCCGGTCCCCTCATTTTTTTTGACGGAGTGGAAATTTCCGGGGAGGTAGATGTCGCACCGTATTACCTCGCTTCTTATCTCGACCTCAAACCGGGAAGAGAGTACGACACGCGAAAGATAGCCGCTCTCAGGAATCGTCTGGATGAGCTACCCTTTCTCAATGCTACAGCTGACCCCATTGTTCGATTTCGGGAAAACAGAGCGGTTGTTTTGCTTGAATTAGAAGCTGTAAATGCGAGCAGAATCGACTTGGTGCTCGGGTTTTTGCCCGCAGACGAACTGGACCGCAGACTGGTGATTACCGGCAACATTACCGGGGAATTTTACAATCAGCTCGGTCTGGGCGAGCGCATATTTCTGGATTTTCAACGCCTTCGACCGCAAACGCAGGATCTCGAAGCCGCATTTACCTATCCCTATTTTCTCGATTTGCCTTTTGGCCTCGACATGCGCTTTGAGCTTTCGAGAAGAGACTCACTTTTTCTGGATGTAGGATTTTACGGAGGAGTCGATTATATGTTAAGCGGAAGCAGCAATCTCCGATTTTTTTTGGACAATAAAAGATCTTCGCTCCTCAGTATAGACCGCCAGGCTATACTGGCAGCCGGGGCACTCCCCGACAGACTGGATTATTCCCGCACCGGAGTGGGCTTGGCATTTGGCATTTCCCGCTTCGATTTTCGACCCAACCCCACTACCGGCTGGTCATTGAATACCGACATCTCTATCGGTCAGAGAAAAATCAGAAAAAACGATCAGATATTGAACTTAAGCGATGAAAACACGGACTTCGATGCCCTGTACGACAGTCTGTCACTTCAATCTACAGTTCTGAACTTCGGTCTTAGTTTGAATCGTTTTTTCAGAATAGGATCCATAATGACCCTTAAAACCGCCTTGAACAGTGGTTTTTATTACAGCGGGGAGGATATCCTGTTCAACGAACTGTACCGCATCGGCGGCAATAAATTGATGCGGGGTTTTGATGAAGAAAGTGTCTTCGCTTCCGCCTTTGCCATATCCACATTGGAATACCGATTGCTCACAGGAAGGCGGTCACACATTTTTGCTTTTTTTGACATGGGATATATTGAGAACAACAGCCAAAATGCACAGGTCCGATCGGACTGGTTGACGGGTTTTGGGGGAGGCATGACCTTCGATACAGCAGCCGGAATTTTCAGTATTTCAGTGGCTCTGGGAAGCCGTCGCGATGTACCGGTAAACTTTCGGCGGGCGAAAATTCACTTCGGCTATCTCAGTCTTTTTTAATTGAAAATCGATCCCACCGATTTCAGTATCTTCCCTTTCGTTCAGAAATGAATCAATAAAAAATTGAAAAGCTCCGACTAAATAGCCCGGATTAAAACTTTGTGTCAAAACAAAGCCATATTTAGATTTGCAATGAGCAATTATAGGTCATCTAACTAAGACATCCGTAACTTTGAAGCTGAAAAACTCGGGAGGTAAGAGAAACAGCGAAGTGCTTAAACAATTACAATTGTCCGTTTGCAGCCATAGAGGTACAGTAAAATTTTAAACAGATGAAACGAGCATGAACTTTTTTAATCAAAAATTTCACAAAGGTGAATGATTAAAATAAGTTGCATGCGAGTTCCTGAATGTATTCAAATTTTTTGCATATTTTATGCA
>SKYC01000251.1 GCA_007128085.1 Saprospiraceae bacterium
CGGAGATTAATCCCCGTAATCCCGTGAAACCAAAGCCAGCAAAGATTTACCGGAGGAGTGTGGTGTATACTCTAAAAAAGCATTGCCAAATTTAAACCAGGGAATAGAATACAGTTAACGGAGAGTCAATTTGAATCGCAATTAAATGGCACGCAAAGCCGCAGAGGGAGTTTACCACGCCCTGGCGTGGAAAAGTCGCATAAGGAATTTACCCGGTGGAATAATACGGAGCCTCCCGAAAAGTGAATTCAACTGTGCAAAGGGCCTTAGCGTGAAACCAAAGCAAGCAAAGATTTAGCGGAGGAGTGTGTTGAATACTCTAAAAAAACATTGTCAAATTTAAACCAGGGAATAGAATACAGTTAACGGAGACTCAATTTGAATCTCAATAAATTGGCACGCAAAGACGCAAAGGCGCAAAGGGAGTTTTCCAAGCCCTGGCGTGGAAAAGTCGCATAAGGAATTTTCCCGGTGAAATAATACGGAGCCTCCCGAAAAGTGAATTCAACTGTGTAAAGTGCCTTAGCGTGAAACCAAAGCCAGCAAAGATTTAGCAGAGGAGTATAGTGTATACTATAGAAAAACATTGTCAAATATAAACCAGGGAATAGAATACAGTTAACGGAGAGTCAATTTGAATCGCAATTAAATGGCACGCAAAGCCGCAAAGGCAGTTTACCACGCCCTGGCGTGGCAAAGGTCGGAGAGTTGGAGTTTATCACGCTACTGGCGAGGCAAAGTTTTCATTTCGACATGCATAATTCCTCCTGATTGAAATGACCTACAGCGTCTTCCTTTGCGTGTACTTTGCGTTCTTTGCGCCATTGCGGTAAAATAAACTTTGCGCCCTCTTTTTACTATTTGTAAAAAAATACTTCAATGGTTAAGGGTAGTGAAAAGTATGTAATACAAAGAAATAAGTCGCATAAGGAATTTTCCCGGTGAAATAATACGGAGCCTCCCGAAAAGTGAATTCAACTGTGCAAAGTGTCTTAGCGTGAAACCAATGCCAGCAAAGATTTAGTGGAGGAGTGGAAATATAAACCCCGGTGGTCTTAAAAACCACCAATTTTTGCGTACCCGAGAGTTTCTATGTCTTGTAAACTTTTGGTTAAAAAGGTTTTACCCTCTTTCAGGACATAAATATCGTCACAAATATCAATGATGTGCGTATACAAATGATCGGTAATCACAATCCCTTTATTTTTCTTTTCTCTAAGGATTAAGCTCTTAATCGTTTCAACATGCATGGGCATAACCTGAGAGAAAGGTTCATCCAACAGACAGAATTTGGTTTTTGAAGCGAGGATGGAGTAGATTTCGACTATCCTTTGTTCCCCACCTGAAAGATTTTTGAATTTTACCTTGTAGAACTTTTTAAAATCAGGGAACTCATGGGCGAAATTCGAAAAGTCCAGCTCAAAATCCTCAAAAACTCTTTTTATGGTCAGGGATTTTGGGATGAACCGAACCTGAGGTAAATATCTTACGTCATGGGGATTCCGGTAGGAATTATAGATGGCATCTCCATTTATTCTGATGGACATATCATAGGGCACGAGCTCTCCAAAAATTATTTTCATTAAACACGATTTTCCCGTCCCGTTTCTACCGAGCAGACCAGTTGCTTTTCCGGTTTCACTTTTAAGGTAAATATCCTGCAATACGCGTTTCGGGCCGAACTCAAGTAAAACTCCATCAATTTCGAGGGTATGGGTCATTCGTTAAAACTTTTTCTATACCTATGACTGCTGTCCAAAAATTCATAGAAAAACGTACATGTCTGTTATCGTGTATGTATACGTGTCATGAACGGTTTTATCTGATTTGTAAGGTCAAAACAATCAATGCGATGAATAAAATAAAATCCAGGGATAGCGTTGCAATCCATAAAGTCAACTTTGACAAACCCAGATTTTTATAATAATAGAATTCATTCCGTTTGTAGCTATTGATGAAGTGAACAATGGCACCCAGACTGATTACTTTAAACCAAAAAATGACTGTAAAGGTGCTCATTCCATGCGTGTAAGCAATGCTCATGCAGGCCAATGTGATCAACCAGCACGCAAGTGCAAATGATTTATAGAAATTTACAATCAATCCCAATGCTTTCATATGGTAGCCGATGGTCTTGTTTTTATGGTGATGGTTCTGATAGAGTCTCGGCGGCCGAATTGAGAGTTACAGGGGAGTGCCGACAATTGCAAGACCAAATGATTTAACGCGTTAATTTTTTTAAAAATAGGTATTCACAGCGAATTTAAATTGATTTATAAAGATTTCCTTCAATTTGGGATGATTTCCAACTTAAATCAATCGCCAATCTTTCAAATTCCTTTTTGTACTCCTCATCAGTAAGTTGAGAAATATTTTTTTGAAATTTCAGCTGTAGTTGATTTAGATTTTCTAATTCCGATTCAGTAAAAACACTATGCTCCGCCAGAATTTCATCGATAACAGAAAAATTAAATGTTTCCATTATATCTCTTGTGTCAATTTCCTTTTCATAGTATTCCTCAACACTTAAGGGCTCTACAAGCATATAGACCGGAGAGATTATATATTTCGTTGCTTTGCCGCGACCAATAGAAGTGAGTAATTTTTCAGTTGCCAATTTTGATAAAATCCTCTTCATAGTTGCATAACTAACTGATAAATTAAGGTTGTCATGCACTTCTTTTGAAGAGCTTGCACCTGATTTTTTAATGAAATCCAGGATCTTTTGGTCTCGGGGATCAATCATATCTATTTTTTATAGCTCATTAAAACTCCTTTTTAAGCTCATAAAATGCATATTTTGAGCTGTATTTTACAATAAATTGAGCCGCAATGGGAATCACTCCTATGCTCGGTGGGTAAATTTTTGACCTGTCCTAGCAGCTCTGTATGCCCAAAACTACTCATTTTTCATTAAATTGGAAGATGATTTATATCTTTATCGGTTGTTATCGGGTGGTGGGAAGTGGATGAGCAAATGACATTGACCAAGAGGGGACAGGTAAAATTAAGGTTAAGATTAAATATTTATACAAAAAAGTTTTTATTTCTCGCGGTTTATACCTACTTTTGTGAATAGTTTAAAGAATAGGGAATTTTTATGGTTCGGCCGGCGTTCTCTATTTATAAGTTCTAACACCTCACAGGAGGTTGTTTTATTTTTATTTAGTGTTGATGTAATTTTGTTTGCCTGTAAGTACAGGTAGTGGTTGTAACCCATTGTATGGAAAATTGGGTTGCCTTATTTAACTTCCGTTAATTTGTCATTTCCCCTTATTCAGCCTTCAATTTACAAATTTTCTTCACTGAACATTAATTCAGGAATTAAGTATTTTTTATAATTTTTAAAGTTTTTAACTAATGAACAAAGGAGTAGTAAAGTTTTTCAACGATTCGAAGGGATTCGGATTTATTCAAATGGAAGGTGAATCAAACGATATATTCGTTCACGTTTCCGGATTAATTGATGACATCAGAGACAATGATGTGGTTCTTTTTGATATCAAAGAGGGCAGACGTGGTCCCAATGCCATCAACGTTAAGTTGGCTGAGTAAATTCCCGGTAAACAGCGGTGGTCTGTAAATGATCGATCTGCTGTGATTACTTACATGTACAGTAAAACCGGTTAAAATAAATGTTTTTTATTTAAGATTTATCCCGGTAAGTTGTTTGAACACTTGAAGGAGAAAAGTTCAAAATAAGGAGTGGTATTTATACTGCTCCTTTTTTTTTGCCCTTAAGCGAAGACAATATAAATTACAGGCGTAGAGAGAGGGTGCGGTAGATTGATTTTCTTTTTATTGATTCATTTAGGGAAGTGGATTCGCTGTGCTTTATTGTATGTATGGGGTGAAAAAATTACAATAACCCCTTATTTTTTAACACTTTTACCACCTCCTCTTCTGTCATGGAAACAATTTTAGCGATAAGTGGAATTTCAATTCCCTCCCTGAAGCTGCTGAAAATTACTTGAAGTTTGTTTTCTAAATTCCCTTCCTGTCTTCCTTCTTGTCTTCCTTCTTGCCTTCCCTCTAACTTGGCAGTTTCAATCATACTTTTTGAGATCTGTAAACTTTCCAGGTGTTGATCGTACTCTTGTTTTCTTGTAGCATACATTTTATCGTATTTTAAGCATTGTTCAACTTTGTCGAACAAAAGCCCTCTACCTTCGAATCAGTATTCGGATAATCTCAGGTCGGTAAAATTATCAGAGGGTGGTCCAAAATTTGATTTACAATAATCCCTCCTCCTTTAACACTTTTACTACCTCCTCTTCTGGCATAGAGAGAATTTTAGCGATAAGTGGAATCTCAATTCCCTCCTTGAAACTACTTAAAATTACTTGAAGTTTTTTTTCAATAATACCCTCTAATTTGGCAGTTTCAATCATACTTTTAGAGACCTGTAAACTTTCCAGGTGTTGATCGTACTCTTGTT
Source organism: Saprospiraceae bacterium (assembly GCA_007128085.1). Classification (GTDB taxonomy): domain Bacteria; phylum Bacteroidota; class Bacteroidia; order Chitinophagales; family Saprospiraceae; genus PWJY01. The sequence continues at coordinate 4,439 of SKYC01000251.1, forward strand.
TTCTTGTAGCATCCATAGTATCGTATTTTAAGCGTTGTTCTACTTTGTCGAACATAAGCCCTCTACCTTCGGAATGATTGATAATAATTGGGATAATCTCAACTTGGTAAATTTATCAGATGGCACTATAATAATTGATTTACAATAATCCCTTATTCTTTAATACTTTCACCACTTCCTCTTCTGTCATGGAAACAATTTTAGCGATAAGTGGAATTTCAATCCCCTCCCTGAAGCTGCTGAAAATTACTTGAAGTTTGTTTTCTAAATTCCCCTCTTGTCTTCCTTCTTGTCTCCCTTCTTGTCTCCCTTCTTGCCTTCCCTCTAATTTGGCAGTTTCAATCATACTTTTAGATACCTGTAAACTTTTCAGGTGTTGATCGTACTCTTGTTTTCTTGTTGCATCCATTTTATCGTATTTTAAGCGTTGTTCTACTTTATCAAGCCCTTTAGCCCCCAATGCTTTGGGGGGAAGTTCTGAGTTTTTGAGGTAATAGATCCATTCGTCCAGACTATTTTTGGCCACATCGTCAAAATTATTGACTTTAATCAGGTAGTACTCCGGATACAATTCTCCTGGATTTTCTCTTTTAAAGTGTCGTATCTGCGATGAGGACAGTTTTAGCGTATCGTTGTAATTTAAGCCATTGAACTCCATGGATCCCCGGTATAAATAATCTTCACCCTGACCGAGGTCAAAGTAAAGTATATTGACCGAATAAACCTTTCTGACTTGCGTATAAGGTTCACCGGCTGAGATGTATTCGGTAATCACTTTTGAAGTACCGAAAAGCATCCTTTGAAAATAATCTACCTCGCTGTAATACTGCACTTCTATGATGATTAATTCCTCTCGATCATTTTCGCAGAGCAGGTCCAATTGATTGTAACGGTCATCTTCCTCGGTCTTGTTACTCTCGGACTCCAGCAGGCTTTGAATCTTCACTTCCTGCATCAACAACTCTGACAAAAAGCCCTCTAAGATATCAAAATTGGCTTTTTGCCTCAACAGTCTTTTAATGGCCCAGTCGAAGCTAACCAACGTTCTTTTCATCCTAGCATCGTAATTTTAACACCTAAGATAAGAAAAAAATTCTATTTTAC
>SKYC01000171.1 GCA_007128085.1 Saprospiraceae bacterium
ATGATGGGAAGAGGGCGTCGGTCAATTGCACCAGTCGAAAAAAAACAATGGAGGCCAGAACGGTTCCAAAGACAGCCAGTAAGACGAGATATGCCAGCGAGTTCCAGGCGTAGGGGTGCTCGGCCATAACGCTTGTGAAATCGGTGAGAAAAAGCAGGCCAAATACGGGAACTCCCGTCAGGCTAAAACTGACTGTTGCAATGAGAAAGGGGGAATAATTCTGGTAGTAATGTTTGATGAGGTTGGAATTTATCGCGTAACAAATGGTAGCCAGTATGACCAGTAAACCAAAAGTGAATTCGCCGGCCAGAGCACCCTGAGCATTCACTACGATCATCAGCAGGGCACCGATTAAGCCGAGAATGACGCCCCAAAACTTTCTAAACCGAAACAGCAGGCCAAAAAGCAACAGACCTGTCAAATAGGTGGCCAAGGGAGTAAATGAACTAAGTATTCCCGCCATCGAACTGGAAATGCGCGTTTGTGCCAATGCAAAAAGTATGGCCGGGGCGCCACTTCCCAGTAATCCTATCCAAACCAGACCCCATTTTTCTCTGCTGGTGAGTTTGTAGAGGTACCTGAAAGCAAAGGGCAGAAAAGCAATACCGGATATTCCAAACCTGAGCATGGCTACCTGGAGAGGAGAAAAAGCGACCAGACCTTTTTTTATAAGTATGTAACTGGAACCCCAGGTCAACCCCAAAATAAACAAAAAGAGGAACCCGAGTAACTGTTCTTTTTTTTCCAATATGTCTTAACTGTTTCTCTATTCGACCTTCGTCTTTTCCGTATGCCTCCTTTTTCGCTTCACTCAAAATCTATAAAAACGATTTGAGAATTTTACCACTCATGATTTCTCACCGGACCCGGGATCGGATTTTTTTTCCTTATTTCCCTTCTGATCACTTTCGCCTTCTTCAGGTTTGAGGGGTATTTCGGGAGTGGATTGAACCGCATCCTTGGTTCCCTTACCCAGGTAGGATGGAAGATCCATCCCCGCCATATTGAACAAGTCATTCATGGGAGGCACCGATTTGTAGAGTCCACTGATGAACTTACTGGTGGAGTTTCCCTCCCCCTCTTTTTGATTGCCACCTTCCCAAACGGTTACTTTGTCAATTTTAATGTTCTTAATGGCGTCCACTTGCATTTTAACCAGGTCTTCGAGTTTGTCGGCAATCATCATCAATACAGCTTCTCTGGAATCACCGTTGGAAGACTTGACGATTTGTTCGAAACCCTCGGCTTGTTTGGTCAACATTTCGTATATACCTCTTGCATTGGCCTCTTTTTTCATATAGATGGCGTCGGCATCCCCTTGGGCTTCTCTTCGTGTTTTTTCGGCCACGGCCTCTGCATCAATTTCCTTCTTTTTCTTTTCGATTTCAGCCTTGACGAGGATATCCGCCTCCAACCTGGCCGTCTCTCTTTTTCTTCGGGCATTTTCTGCTTTGACTTCTGCCTGGTAAGAAATTTCAAGGGCTTTGGCCTCTTCCACTTTCTCGGTAGCCACGGCTCTGTTGGAAAACTCAGCTTCTTTTTCCCTTTTTTCTGCATCTGACATGGCGATACTGATCTGGGAGGTATTTTCTCCCTCTATTGAGCGGGCATTGGCCTCTGCCACCCTGATTCTCTCTTTTTGCTTGGCCTCCGCCTCTCCGGAAATGGCTTCCGATTCTGCCCTTGCCACTTTAACTCTCTGGTCCCTACGCGCTTCTGCTTCTCCAATGGAACCCTCTCTCTCCCTTTCAGCTACTCTGACCCGAGCCTCATTGATGGCGTGGGCAGCAGCCTCCTTACCGAGTGCTTCGATATAATTGGATTCGTCCTGAATATCGGTTACGTTAACGTTGATCAGTGTCAAACCGATTTTTTTCAGCTCGGAGCCGACATTGTTTGCGACATTGGTGAGAAATTTATCTCTGTCGGAATTGATTTCCTCTATATCCATGGTTGCCACCACCAACCGCAGCTGTCCGAAAATGATGTCTTTGGAAAGGTCTGCAATTTCGGTCCGGCTTTTTCCCAATAACCGCTCGGCAGCATTGGTCATGATTCCCGGGTCATTTGAAATGGCTACAGTAAACCTTGAGGGTACGTTGACCCTGATGTTTTGCCTACTCAACGCTCCGCGAAGGTCCACATCGATGGAGATGGGCGTGAGGTCGAGAAATTCATAATCCTGAATGACCGGCCAGACAAAAGCAGCCCCTCCTGCCAGACACTTTGCTGAACCGGAGCCGGTTTTACCGTAGATGACCAGAATTTTATCCGACGGACAACGCTTGTAACGGGTTACCGCGTACATCAGCATTAAAAGGATTAAAAAGACAAGACCTGCGATAATAATAAGTGAGGTTTCTACCATGGCTAAGATAATTTATTTTATTGTTTTATTTCTTCCGTTTCCAATATTTCAAGTGGTTCTACCACGAGTAATCCATCTTCTTTAACCCCTATGACCGTGACCAATTCACCGGTCTGAAGTCTTTTTCCATCGGTGTTGATGGCCGGGGCCTCTCTCAAAACTCCGCCGAGAATGATTTGTACCCGGCCCGGCTGGTCTTCTCCTTCTATCGGCAAATACACTTCGGCTTCCTTATACAGCGCGTTTTGTATGTTGAAATTTCCGACCTCTGTCAGGTTGTTGAACATATACAGCAAGTAACCGACAACAAACAATGCCGCAAATCCTGCGAATAAAGCAAAGCCAATAGCGAGAACAACACTGCCACCTGAATTGAGAATCAAAAAACCGCCCCATCCAAAAAAGGTAAAAAAGGCCACTGTTCCCCTAACGGATAACAGGGTGAAATCTCCTACCTCACCCACGCTGAAATCACTGTCCGCATCCATTTCAAACTCCATGTCCGTATCGGATTCGAATCCGAATAAACTGGCAATAAAAATGACAACGAAAAAAAAGGAAGATATGGCTGCGGTAACAAAAAAGATTTGCTGCATCAGACTCAGGGTAAACCACCATTCTTCAAATCCTGAAAACATTCTTCTCCTTTATTTTTTGTCTATTGTTGAACCGAAATGATTCAGGAGTTAAATATAAAAACTTTTATTTAGGTTCACCCCATAGTAACCTTATTCTTTTTTTATATATTGAAATCTTTAACTGAAACTGTATTTGTTGAGGAGAAGTATTGAGTAAAAGCCCGCTGTTGATCAGGCTATATCGCAGGTCTGTATGGTTTGATTGGGGTGGTATTTAGCAGGGGCGAGCCATTTTTAATTATCCTGTCCCAAATCCAATGGAAAAGTTTACATTTTTATAACTTTGACCTGTCTTTGCGATAACAATCCGAGACAAATTACAGACTGAGAATTGCAATCGCATTTCGCAGTCTGTTCAGAAAAGCACAATACTGCTGAGTACTTTTTTAAAACCGGGTAAAATCATTAAAAAATGGAAGTCAAATTATTTTCAGGTTCTGAGTCCCAGTATCTGGCAAGTGAAATAGTTAAGCATTACGGTACGGAAGCCGGCAAACTTAAATTTCACCGATTCAGCGATGGTGAAATTCAAACGGAAATGTGTGAATCGGTGAGAGGAGCGTATACTTTTTTAATCCAAAGTACCTTTGCTCCGGCAGACAACCTACTTGAACTGCTCCTTATGATTGACACAGCCAAAAGGGCTTCTGCCGGATACATTACAGCGGTCATTCCCTATTTTGGTTACGCCAGACAAGACCGAAAGGATAAGGCCAGAGTTCCCATTTCTGCTAAACTCATAGCCAATATTCTGGAGGCCGCCGGAGCCAACCGGGTAATGACATTGGACTTCCACGCCGATCAAATCCAGGGCTTTTTTGACATTCCCGTTGACCACCTCAAGAGCAATGCTATTTTTATCCCTTTTCTGAAAAACAAGGACCTCAGTAAAGTGAAATTTGCTTCTCCCGATGTTGGTGGTGTAAAAAGGGCGCGCATGTATGCCAAGTATTTTGAACGGGATTTGGTGATATGCGATAAAAGGCGTGAAAAAGCCAATGAAGTTGCAGAGATCATTGTCATTGGCGATGTCAAAGGAGCCGAGATAATTATGGTCGACGACATCGTGGACACCGCTGGAACGCTCTGTAAAGCTGCCGACGCTCTCATGGAGAAAGGAGCTGCTTCTGTCCGCGCAATTTGCACGCACCCCGTACTCTCCGGTAAGGCGTACAAAAATATTGAGAATTCGAGAATCGACGAATTGATCGTGACCAATACCATACCACTCAAGCAGAAGTCAAAGAAAATATCCGTCCTCAGTGTGGCACCTCTTTTTGCCAGGGCCATTAGAAATAACCACGAAAATAAATCCATCTCTGCTCTGTATATTGAATGACGAAGCTCTCTCCGCCCTGAAGACAGTGGGTTTTTTGCAATGAGTTGTTGATAATTGTTGCCTGAAAACCTTTGGGTGTGTTGGAGATTGAATAGAGCGGATGCGTTTTTGATCCCTCTTTTTTTCGCAGCGACTTTTTTTGTTGTAAAAAGTAGTCAATTATTTAATTACATTCTTTATCTTTGCAGTCCTTTTGAAAAATCTAGAAAATACTACAATATGGAAACGGTATCCATCCAAGCGGAATTGAGAGAAAATTTGGGCAAGCAAGCCTCTAAATCTTTCAGACGCAGCAAAAAAGTGCCCGTGGTAATATACGGAGGCGGTGACAGTATTCACGCAGTTTGTGATCCCGCTGGTTTTAAAAGCCTGGTGTATACTCCGGAGTTTAGATTGGCCGAAGTTAAATTGAATGGCGATACGCATAAATGTATCCTTAAAGACATCCAATTTCACCCTGTGACAGAAGAAATTCTGCACGCCGACTTTCAAAAGCTTATCGAGGATACAGACGTTAAGGTCAGCATTCCTTTGAAAGTGGTGGGCTCTTCTCCGGGTGTAAAGGGTGGTGGAAAATTGATCAAACTCGTAAGGAAAGTCAAGATCAGAACCACTCCTGAGAATTTGGTGGACTCCCTGGTGGTGGATATTACCGGCCTTAAATTGGGACATTCAAAGAGAATTAGTGACATCGATGTTCCCGAAGGCGTAAAGATCATGAATGCCCCCGGTATCCCGGTGGTTTCGGTTGAAGTACCAAGAGCACTTAAATCTGCGAAAACCGCTGAATCCAAAGCCGGTGGAGTTGCGGCTGAGGGAGAAGAAGGAAAGGAAACACCGGCAGAAGGTGGAGCCGAATAAGTTTTTTCCTTTTTATAGAATATAATTTAAAGGGCATTCCTCAGTTAAAAAGGGAATGCCCTTTTTACGTTGGCAGTCTTCGTCTGGAATCGCCTCGTCTTCCATGCCATCATTATACCGGGCTCGGATTTTATATTTGCCGTACGGGATTGAAAACCTAAAAATATGCAGGAAGAAATACAAGTCAGTGCCCTCCAATGGAACCTCAAATGGTGTGAGCCCGGACAGAATCGGTCTGAAGCTGAAGAATTGATGGATCAACACCCTCATGCCGATGCGTATATTTTACCGGAGATGTTTACAACCGGTTTTACCATGGAAGCCCGTGAAAA
>SKYC01000411.1 GCA_007128085.1 Saprospiraceae bacterium
AAATATTTTATGGTAGATGAAAAAAAAGAAAACAATATTGTAAATAAATTTTATAACCGATTACAAATTAAAGCAGCTGGTTTTGGACAACACGTCAAAGATTTAAGTGGTGGGAACCAACAGAAAGTTGTTTTAGCTAAAATAAATGGTTTGGTTTGTCGGATATTCAAAAAAACGTCTAATATACCCGGCCGACGACTCAGGATTTATAAAACCACTCCATAATTTCAAGGGGTTTATAAGCCGACTTTTCCCGTTCATTTAAATCTCGTACTACCCGGCCCTTGTGAAACTGAATCAACCTGTCTCCGTAATCAACTGCTTCCTTCATTTGGTGGGTAACCAATAGCGCGAGCAATTTATTTTCCCGGATAATGGTATCCGCAAGCGCCATCACCAATTTAGCGGATTTGGGATCCAGGGCAGCTGTCGGTTCGTCCATCAGCAATATATCGGGAGGGTCTAAAGTGGCCATAATCAAGGTCATCGCCTGTCTTTGTCCCCCGGACAATTGCCCGGCCGGTTTATCCAATTGGTTTTCCAGCCCCAGCCCTAGTACTTCTAATTGCCGCTTTACAAGCCTTCTGAACTTCTTTCCGATTGCCACTTTCAGCGATTTTTTCTTCGATCGGAGGGCAGCCAGTCGAAAGTTTTCCAGCAAGCTTAAATCCGGCGCCGTTCCGGCGGCGGGATCCTGAAAAATTCTTCCAATAAAGGATGCCCGCTGAAAATCCTTTTTTTTGTGCACAGGCTTTCCTCTCCACAAAATTGCCCCTTCATCACAACCGAGATTCCCGCCAATTAAGTTGAGCAGAGTGGACTTACCCGAACCATTTCCGCCAACAATGACATTAAAACTCCCTTCACTAAATGTGAGATTCACTTGATCCAAAGCGTGAAGTTTATTTTCACTCCCATGGTCGAAAACCTTACTAACATTTTTTATCTCCAACATAATCCAGTCAATTACTCCAGTTTAATGCGCTTATTGACATTGGGTATCAAGCCCGGAAGGCCTACTATGATCAAAACCACCAATGCAGTCAACAATTTTATCCACTTCGGATCCACCCCCATACTTAAAACCAAGGAAATAATCAGTCTGAAAACAATGGATCCCAGAACCACCCCGGCAATCCGAATCGTCATACTCTTTACATTCAGTATGTTCATTAAACTCTCTCCAATAATGACAGCACCCAGTCCCAAAATCACAATACCTACCCCCATATTAATATCTGCAAAGCCTTGTAACTGAACCACCAAAAAACCACTTATTGCAATAAATCCATTGGCGATTGCAAGACCTATAACTTTGACAGCATCTGAGTTAATGCCAAACCCCCTCGCCATATTGGAGTTGTTGCCCGCTGCCCTCATGGACAATCCAAAGTCAGTTTTCAGCAACCAACTGAGGAAGGTCAACATAAGCAGAAATACGACCAATAAGGTAATAAATTCATTCCAAACTTCGGACTGAAAGGGAACGAGCCAGTTAAAAATATTGCTGCCATCGACAGGCAAGGCGATATTGGATCGACCGAGAATGGCCAGGTTGATCGAATACAAACCGGTCATTACCAGAATTCCACTCAACAGACTGTTGAGTTTCATCCGCGTATGAATTAAACCGGTGGCCGTTCCCGCCAGCATACCCCCGAGAACAGCCAGGAGAAAAACTTCTGCAAGTGACCAGCCGGCGGCAATCCCTACAGCCGTAATCACCCCACCCAGGGTGTAACTTCCATCGGCCGTAATATCGGGAAAGTTAAAAATCCGAAGAGAAATAAAGATACCCAAACACAATGCACCCAATGCAAGACCCAAAGTGATGGCGGTTAAATAGAACATTATAATTCGAGCTTTTGATAACCCTTTGCAACGCTCAAGGAAAACCGCTCCGCCGATTCGGGATTGTAAACTCTGGATCGGTTTTTTACACGCTCAAGGCCCGGAAAGTCTCTTCCTTCGTTTTCAAAATAGTCAGCAGCCAATATTCCCGCCTGATATCCCCATTGGTAAAAGTCGGCTCCAAAGGCTGCTACGGCTCCTCTCGCCACCAAACCGGCCTCACTCGTAAAAATCGGCACTCCGGCACGATTGCAATTTTGCAACACCACCTCAAAAGAAGAGAATATAATATTGTCGGGCAGTGCAAAAAATACATCGATCTTCCGATCTATAAGTGCACGCGATACCAACTGAGTCTCAGAGGAATTGGTGACGGGCAAGGCAATGATTTCCAAGCCGATTTGCGCTCCCGTTTCTCTAACCCTCTCCAGCGCATTTAAGCTCTGTGTTTCTGCCTGATTGTAAATCAAGCCCACTCTCTGCACATCGGGAACCCAGTCGAGGATCATGGCCAGGGAAGTGTCTATGTAATCCAGTGTTTCGTAAACGCCAAAGAGCAAGTCCGGCGATTGACCTTCACTATTTGTCAATCCGGCCATGTGTGGTTCCGGAGCCACCATCATACAGATGGGTATACCTCTGCTTCTCTGTACAGCCGTTATCGTAGAAATGGTTGAATTGGCAGCGATCAGGTCGACACCCGTGCTGGTAAAGTACTGAAGAGATTGTACCAGTAAAGACATGTCGCCCTGAGCATTTCTCGATATAATCCTGAGGTTCCCCTCCTCTTCACTCAACCCCCGTTCTTCCAGTGCTTCTTTAAACCCATCTGCTGCAAGGGCAAGCGTGGCGTCTTCAACGGCATCCAGAAATCCAATGACCTTTTGATCGGGACGATTTTCCTTTTCTCCACATGAGAAAAAGAATACAGAAATACCTATTGTAAACATCACCTTTAACAGTCCATACATATCCCTTGTATTTCGAATTTCACAGCCCGAGCATCAAAATGGCGATTCCAAAGTACAACAACAAACCGGTAACATCCACTACGGTAGTAATAGCAGGGCTTGCTGCAACAGCGGGATCCCCTCCCATCGCTTTTACAAACAACGGAAAAACAGCTCCAATTACAGTTGCTGTCAATACCTGAATAGAAATGGCGATGGCAATTACAAAAGCGACATAAGGCAAGCCATAGTCTCCCGGTAGTTCTGTGCCATGGGACAAAACCAATACCTTTCCATACGCAAGTATTCCCAAAGCCAATCCCAAAAAAACCGCGATTCTGCACTCCTTCCAAATGATTTTCAACCAGTCTCCTACCTTGAGTTGACCCAGTGATAAAGCCCGTATCACCACCGTTGCAGCCTGGCTTCCGGAATTACCACCGGCATCGGCCAGCATAGGAATAAAAAGCGCCAGGATGATCATTTCTTCCAGGGTCGTCTCGTACCGGTGAATAATAAAACCGGATACTATTCCAAGTGCAGCCAGCGAAACCAACCATGCTGCCCTTTTTTTAAAGTGTTGCCAAAAAGTGGTACCCAAATAATCCACATCCTCACCGTCGGGCACGATTCCCATAAACTTCTCCATATCCTCAGTCTGCTCCGCCCGGATAACTTCAATGGCCTCATCGTGAGTAACAATTCCCACCAGTTGCCTTTTGTTGTTTAGAACCGGGATGGCCACCAAATCGTATTTTTCAACCTTTTGAGCCACCGTTTCACGATCTTCCTCCACTTCTGCATACACGTATTCACTGTGTAAAATTTCACTGACCATCTGATTGGGTTCTGCCAGGATCAGATCCTTCAGTGTAACAAAGCCCCTCATCATCATGTCTTCATCCACGACGTAGATGTAGTAAATCATTTTTTGAGAAGGGGCATCGGCCCTCACTTTTGCAATGGCCTCGTTGGTGGTCATTGTCTCAATGACCGTAGCAAAATCCGTACTCATGATTCCCCCCGCAGTCTCGGGAGGATATTTACTGAGTTCAATTACATCTTTTCGCACGGATTTTACGAGGTAGGGAAGCAACTGAATTTGCTCTTCACGGGAAATCTCCTGAAAGAAATCGGCTCTGATTTCGGAGGGCACCCACTCGAAAATGCTGGCAAACTGCCACCTGTCCAAACGATCGAACAGTAAATACTGTAAATCGAAATCGAAGTCTGAGAAGACCTGAGCCTGTTGCTCTCTGGTAAGCATAGACAAGACCTCCAAGAGCTTACCTTCACTCAGCTCGCTTAAAATTTCAGCTACCTCAATGGTCGGCAGCTTTTGGAGCACAGGAACCAATTCATTGACTCTGCCCATCTCTATCTCCTCGGATAACTTGAGCTCTTTTTCCAGTCTTTCGTCTGTCACTTTTTTCACCGCGTCAATTATTTATGTGAAGTGCCGCTGCGAAGATACTTCATGAAAGGAAATTCTTGAAAATAATTGAGCCGGATTATTGGGATGACCTAAAGTTGTGTACAAAAAAGTAGTATTAGCCTCATCCAATTTCCGGGAAATCGGGCGAATTGATTTTCATTTCTGCGGCAAGGGGAAGGATATAAATCGAAAAGCCTAAAACTTCTTTAAGTTTCAGGCTTTTTCGATTAAGGTCTCAAAATAAGAAAACTAACATGGAAAGCTATATTGCAAACTTCCCAAATCACCAGTAAGTTAAATGCATCTGGTCAGGATGCCTTACTGAATGATGGTGTAAAGATAAAATCTTTTTATATATTAACAAAGTAAATATGCTTCTTATTTTACAGATATCACTGAAATTTAACGATCCCGAAACCCTGAAAAAAATGAATCTATCATTTTCCAAATCCATTCAAAAATAATTCTGAAACATTGTAAAATAAAGTACCCGAAGTTTACTAACTTTGCATTCCCATATTTAATTCCTGCCCGGATGGCGGAATTGGTAGACGCGCTACCTTGAGGGGGTAGTGTCCTTACGGGCGTGCAGGTTCGACTCCTGTTCCGGGCACCCATCAGCGGAGTGAGAACTCCGCTTTTTTTATTCCAGCACTACACTTTCAATTTTGACTTCTGTGTGGAGAATATAACTCCACAAAGTCCCCTCTGTTACACATTTCGCATCTATGCCGCGAAGTGAATAAAACAAATTAAAAACATCTTCAGAACTCAATTCATGCAGAACTGAATCAAAAGCTTTTTCTTCAATGTCTTCCAACCAAATGGAATAGTGCAAAATAGACTGCATAAATTGCTCCAAAGAGGAATTGACAAAGACGGTATCTCCATCCGATAAAAGAACTTTGACTGAATGGTCTTTGGACAAATACAAATAGTGAAACCCGGCCACTTCAAAAGCAGTGCCCAGTAACATTACAGCGTCATCAATTTTTACATCCCTGAGTTCACTCAGAAAAAAGTCAAAGTAAAAATAGGGAATGGCACTGTCGGGCAATCCCATGCACTGAAGCAATTGCTCCTCTATTGAATTAAGTCCTTCAACGCCCTCCGCTCCAATTCTGAAAAAATTACATCCGTATTCTGAAAAATGATCTAAATAGGGAGTTTGCAATTGGTCCATATCTTTTGAGTTTAGGTGCTCGATATAAAGCGAATATATAAATAACTTTTTATATAACTTATTTTTTTATATCAATTTTTTTATAATAAATTATCAACAAAAATACAC
>SKYC01000413.1 GCA_007128085.1 Saprospiraceae bacterium
CTCTTCTGAATGGCGTACAATTCGTACTGTCTGGTTCTCTGACCGGTATTTACGTCTACAATCGGATTGGAGCTCCAACGAAATTCGAGATCCCGGGGAAACAAAGCCCTGATATCCGGTCGCGTCAACATCTCCATAATATTTTCCCTTTGCCCCCGGTCCGCAACACCCATTACCGACAAGGGAAAGTTGAGCATTCCGGCAGCAGAGCTATTGAGTTCAAAAACCGACAACAGCGGTCCGCGCTCGTCCAGGTCGGGCCTGTCCGTTGCATCGACCAGCAGCGTATCTACCGTAATGATGGTGTCGATGGGGAAATTATTTTCGTCGTATACAAAGGAGACCGTCGTATCCAGGCGAATTTCCGCCTCTTCAACATCGTCTTCCACTCCTGTAACGACCTGTTTCAGTCTTTCGTCCGCACTAAAGAATGCATCCGAAATACCTTCGTCTGTAATCCTGTATACATCCCAGAATTCCAATTGAGCACTGGCCTGCAAAAACCTTCTGGCCCTTTCCGGATTGTCTACTCCCGGCAACTCCACAATGATTATATCTCTGGATGCATCCAGGGATACCGTCGGCTGAGTCACCCCGAATTTATCGATTCGCTCCCGCATCCTATTGTAGGTTCGCTGTACCGTTTCATCGGCGTGTTCCCTGATCAGGCGAAGCATTTCACCATCGGTGGTTTCAAAAGTAATTTCATCCCTCAGAGAAGGGTTTCTCGAAAAGATAGAAACCAGCGATTGCCCCTCGGCTCTTTGTCTCCACTCGTCGTAAAAAACAGATATGTAATCGGTCTGGGATCCCCTTACAGATTCAGAGGCAGCCTCGAGAGCCTCCCTGAAAACGGGATCTCTGCTGTTGTTGGACAAACTCACCAAAAACTCCTTGAGATCGACCTGGAGGACGACACTCATACCGCCTTTCAGATCGAGTCCAAGGGCGAGTTGCCTGGCCTTTAACTCCTCGTACGTATATCCCTTAACCATGGGAATGCGAAAAACCTCTTCACTGGACATGGAGTCCAAAAATGAAATTCTGGCTTCCCGCTCCCGGTCCATCCGCTCATCGATATCCTCTATATGAGCAGAAACCTGTTTTGCATAGCGATCGGCTTCTCGCTCCACCTGAGTCGTAGGCAATACAAAAAAGTATTGAATTAAGGTGACCACCACCATTACGATCAGAAAAAATTTTACTATCCCTTTACCTTGCATGTGTCATTGAAAATTTAAAAATGCTTTTTGAAAAACGCCACAAAGATATGCATTAATGTAAATATATCAGAATGCATCCCATGAAGTGTATTTTTTTCTTCTGCTTAGTCTTAAAACTCAAGCCATTACTGCGATCGGAAAAAACAAAGTAACCCTTCGCTATCTCTCTATCCCAATCGACGTAAATTTCTATATGAACCTTTGAAAAAATCCTACCCCAAGCTTCGCTGCAACCACTGCTTCCTCAGCCATTGGGTTTCAATTCTTTTAGATTGTGAAGGTGTGCTGGCTTCGACCCGGCCGCTATTGCCTCACAAACTGTCAATGTCGTTCAGCATTTTCAGCTTCATGGCCTCTGCTTCCTTGGGGCCGAAAGAACCCATGGATAAGAACCCACCTTCTGCTCTGGCGACATGAGCGGCAAAACTCCTGAAGGACTTCAGCAACTGAAGAGCGTGCAATGGATCCAACTCCTGCAGAATCGGATTCATCTTTGCTATTTCTCTCTCCAGATATTCGTTCCTCGCACCTTCCTCAACGGGCAAATCGTGTACCAGTTTCAAAAACTTTTCGTCAAATTGATCAAAAACATCTTTGTAGTACTTCCTCACCTGCGGCTCCACCTTTGAAGCAAATCGCCTCAATCCCGCAACATTTCGCGCCGATTCGATTTCTTTTTTATCCAAATCCCCATCTGCAAAAGCCACATAAGCAGCAATCAGCGGAATGGCGTCCAGTAGTTTTTCTCTTTGTTTTTCAGTGATTTTCATTCATTCAGATTTAAATCCCTTCATTTGAAGGCTCAAATATCGGAAGAATCCTAAAAATAATCATTACCTAACCGAATAACTTCATTTATTTTTTAAAACAGTCTCAAACCAAACCACAGCTTGTCACCCTGCAAAATCATCATTCAGCCAACGCAAAGGTCGGGGTAAGCGCCTTTTCCCTATCACCAAATCAGCCGGAAAATCGATCTCCCCCACTCTTAAATGGCCGCTCCAAAAAGACAGTTTTTACCGGTGCCAAAAGGGCTTAAAAAAAACCGGTGAAAAACAACCGTCTTCAACCCTCAGAATTCTACCACAAATCTGTATTCGGGGTATTTTTTTAATTTGAATGGGTCAAATCAAAACACATATACTATTTTTGTATAAATTTTTTCCCAATACAAAAAACAAAAACACACCATTGGCCAAGAAGAATAAAGACAATCCTACCCCGCTGATGAAACAGTATTTCCGGATGAAGGGAAAATACCCCGATGCCATATTGCTCTTCCGGGTCGGTGATTTTTACGAAACCTTCGGAGAAGATGCCATTACTGCTGCCCGCGTTCTCGGGATTATTCAAACCAACAGAAACAACGGGGGGAGTAAAATTGAGTTGGCCGGCTTTCCCCACCACTCTATTGAAAACTACCTGCCCAAACTCGTCAAGGCGGGTTACCGGGTAGCGGTTTGCGACCAACTGGAAAAACCCTCTCCCAATAAAAAAATCGTCAAGCGCGGAGTGACCGAGGTCGTCACTCCCGGTGTGACCATAAACGACTCTCTGCTGAATCAGGGCAACAACAATTACCTCTGTGCCATTCACATTGAAAAAGAATACCAAATCGGACTGGCTTTTCTGGACATCTCCACCGGTGAGTTTTTTGTAAGTCAGGGAAACAAAGAACAGGCAGACAAATACCTGCAGAGCTTTCAACCCTCGGAAATTCTGTACGCCAGGGGAAGGAAAAACGAAGTGGAAAACTGGTTGGGGGACGAATATTACACCTACGGAATGGACGACTGGATGTTTACCGAGGAATTCGGCCTGGAAAAATTGCTTCGCCATTTCCAGGTGGTCTCCATGAAGGGGTTTGGCATAGAAAGCTTCAAGTCCGCTCAGGTAGCGGCAGGCATTGTTCTGCAATACCTCAACCAGACGGAAAACAACAGGCTGAATCACATTCGAAAAATCAGCAGGCTGCAGTCGAGCGATTACCTCTGGTTGGATAAATTTACCATCAGAAACCTGGAACTTATTCACAGCCTCCACCCCACCGGGCATTCCCTCTTGCATATTCTGGATCGCACATTGAGTCCCATGGGAGCCCGAATGCTGAAAAAGTGGATGGTTTTACCGCTTACTTCTCCGGCCCGGATTGAAGGTCGGCTAGAAGCGGTAAATCACCTGATTGACCACTCAGACAAGAGAGAGAATTTAAAAGCTGAGCTGAAAAAAATGGGCGATCTGGAGCGACTGGTTTCAAAAATCACCCTTCAACGGATCAATCCACGGGAACTTTTGCAACTACTTCAGTCTCTGGAGTCGGTAATTCCCATTAAAAAATCCCTCGAAAAAGACAGTCCGACTTCACTTCAACTCATCTCAGAGGCACTTTCTGAATGCATGGATTTGCAGGAATTACTCCGCAATCAAATCAGAGAGGACGCCCCGGCTGTATTTGGCAAAGGCCCGGTCATTAAAGAGGGATTCAATGCCGAACTGGATGAGTGGAGAGGCATTATTTCAAACAGCAAAGAACTACTGGTTGAAATCCAGAATCAGGAAGCCTCCCGCACAGGCATACAAAATCTGAAAATCGGATTTAACAATGTCTTTGGCTATTACCTCGAGGTCACCAATAAATACAAGGACAAGGGGATGGTTCCCGACGAGTGGATCCGAAAACAAACACTGAGCAACTCGGAGAGATATATTACCGAAGAGCTCAAGGATCTGGAAGCGAGAATCCTCTCTGCAGAGGACGAGATAAATGTATTGGAGGAACAACTCTACACGAAATTGATCGGACACCTCCAGAGTTATGTTGAGACCATCCAAACAAATGCCCATCAGCTGGCAAAACTCGATTGTCTGATCTCTTTTGCAGAAACTGCCCTGGAAAACAATTACACCAAACCCGAAATGAACGAGGGTTTTGCCATTGAAATTAAAAACGGCAGGCACCCGGTCATCGAAAAGGAAATGCCCCCCGGGGAGGCGTACATCCCCAACAATCTCGTCATGGACAATGAGGAGAACCAAATCCTGATGATTACCGGGCCGAATATGTCGGGAAAATCAGCCATTCTAAGGCAAACCGCCCTCATTTGCCTCATGGCGCAAATGGGTTCCTACGTGCCCGCTGAAAGTGCAAAACTGGGTCTGGTTGATAAAATATTCACCCGTGTAGGCGCCTCTGACAACATCTCCTCCGGTGAATCGACCTTTATGGTGGAAATGAATGAGACGGCCTCCATTCTCAATAATTTATCCGATCGGTCTCTGATTTTGCTGGATGAAATAGGGAGGGGAACCTCCACCTACGACGGAATGAGCATTGCCTGGTCCATCGCTGAATTCCTGCACGAATTCGGCAACCTCAAACCCAAGACCCTGTTCGCTACCCATTATCACGAATTGAACGAACTCGAAAAGTCCTTTTCGCGCATTAAAAATTTCCACGTAGCGACCAAAGAGTCCGGAAATAAAGTGATTTTTTTGAGAAAACTGATCAAAGGGGGTTCCAACCACAGCTTTGGTATCCATGTAGCAGCTATGTCCGGCATGCCGGATCGCGTCATTCTAAGAGCTTCAGAAATTTTAACCGAGCTGGAAAAAAAGGCCATTGAGAGCAATGGAAAAAAAGGTAAAGACTTTCAGGTAAGCCCAAAACCCAAGGCCTCGTCGAGATCCGATGCCGTGCAACTCAGCTTGTTCGACATGAGCAATCCCCAAAGCGAAAAAGTGGCTGATCTTTTGAAAAACATGGATGTCAATGCCATGACTCCGGTGGAATGCATGCTCAAAATCAGAGAGTTGCAGGAGATTCTAAAATCTTGATGGACATTGATACGTCCCTCTAACCTGAGTTCGATTATTCTAACTCGTATAAAAATTAATAAATCAAAGTTTTGTAAACATTGTAAATCTAAATCTGAATTGACGTACCTTATTGATTTAACTATATAATCTTTTGAAAGGTCACTTTTCATAGGTTTCCTCCCTATACGTCATTCCTCTATGTACATGACAAAAAATTTATGTTCTGTTAAGTTAAAATTGATTTTTAGGTTTTTAAAGGGAACTTTTTGGGCGTATTAGACAAGTCAGATCCAATACCATTCCAACCATACCAAAGCTTTCTATACAAGTGAAATGAACTTTTGGGAAAGTTTCGCTTAATAATGTCTCTTGGGTAAACTCTTTTTCCCTTACAGTGAAAACGAAAAATTGACAAATCCTCGAATTAAAGTTACTCACCTTTATTTTTTTCCTCTTTCTTTTGTCTA
>SKYC01000053.1 GCA_007128085.1 Saprospiraceae bacterium
AAAAGCGGAACGGTAGAAATGGTAAAGAAAATGGTGTTGGTGAAATGAGGGATTGCATCTACTTATTTCTCATAAGGGGGACAGGCAGTGGAGGGGATCGCCATGGTATTGAGTTTTTTTTAGATGTGCTGAATAGCAATTTTATTTAACCAATCCATTGAAAAAGGCCGAAGGCGGATAGAGCGGCCAGGCCGATGATGAGGATCAATAACCGGTAAATGTGTTTTTCCGCATTGGGCACCCGGCTGGCAAACCACGCGCCAAACATCCCTCCGGGCACCTGTCCCACAGCGAGCAGCAGTCCTGCCAACCAGACTACCTGACCGTTGATCCAAAAAAGAAAGAGGGCGAGAGCCGTATAAACACCTACGGCGAGGATTTTTATGGCATTGGCGGCGATGAGGTTGTACCCCAGTAAAACTACCAGCATGGCGAGAAAAAAGAGTCCCATTCCCATTTGGATAAACCCACCGTAAAAGCCCAGGCTCAATATCATAACGAATCGTACCCAGTAGGGCAATTTGTTGCGGTTGTCCTTGGGGACAATCCATCTCGAGGGTTTAAATATCAGGGTAAATAAAAGTGCAATGAGTAAAAACTTATACACCGTCATAAAACCCTCATTGGAAATGAACATGGCGGTGAGTATGCCCGCCAGAGCTCCGGGTATCATCCAGAGAACGATTAAGCGGGACTCGCTCCACTTTAGTTTTCCGTAAAATCGAAAGGTAATGGTGCTGGAAATGGATTGAAACAATACGCCGATTCGATTGGTGCCATTCGCTATATTTCCCGGCAAACCCAGGACATCTGTCAGTATGGCCAAGGTCACTACTGAACCGTTTCCAGCGAGGGTATTGATGAAGCCGGCCAGAAAACCGCCCCCCAATGTGATTGCCCAATGATACCATTCAAAATCAACCATCACTCATGTTTTTCCGGGTGGTCCTGACACAATTCAATCAGTACGCCATTGCTGTCTTTGGGATGAATAAAACAAATGAGTTTGTTGTCCGCACCTTCTTTGGGGGCTTCATTCAAAAGTCTGAAGCCACTCTCTTTCAGCCTTTTCATCTCTGCTTTGATGTCATCCACGGCAAAAGCCACGTGGTGAATGCCTTCTCCTTTTTTTTCAATAAAGCGGGCGATGGGGCTGTTGTCATCGGTGGCCTGTAGCAATTCCACCTTATTTTCTCCCGATCTGAAGAAGGAGGTCACGACCCCCTCACTGCTCACTTCTTCCCGTTTATAGGGCTTTTCCCCAAAAAGGACAGAGAACAATGCCTCCGATTTTTCGAGGTCTTTCACGGCGATTCCCAGATGTTCTATTTTTTTAAAATTCACTCCCATAGTCAAGGGTTTAATCTGTTTAAATTTTTACTGGACTTATGGCTGCAGACGAGAAAATTCAGTGAAATATATGTAGCTCTCGTTGTATATCTCAGTCATAGACTGTTTAACAAGACATAAAGATCCGTGACTTCAATATACGACGAATGATAAAAAAGGGACTTTTTTCTATGTTCTTCTCCTCCATCGTCGAAAAAAAACGGTAACTATTCATGCCATTACTCCGGAGCGAATCCACTCTCTTATCTCCATCGCAATATGTATAGCGAGGGGGCTTACGCGAGAATCATCAACTTTCCTCGACCAGTAAGCCGTGGAAAAACCGCTTAAACGCATCGATGTCCATGGCTCCCAGATCACCGACCCCCTTCCTCCGAACACTCACTTTTTCTGCACCCTCCTCCTTGTCTCCGACAATCAACATCAGCGGCATTTTATTCAGCTCTGCATCCCTGATTTTCCTGCCGATGCTCTCAGTTCGCTCGTCTATGACACCGCGGATGTCCGCTGCGGCCAATTGACTCTGCACCTCCTCGCAATAGGGGATCAAACCGTCGTTGATCGGCAGCAGAATGTATTGTTCGGGTGCCAACCACAGGGGGAACTGTCCGCCGGTATGCTCGATCAAAATGCTGATAAAACGCTCCATAGACCCAAAAGGCGCGCGGTGAATCATGATGGGGCGGTGCGGCTGATTGTCCGAACCCGTGTATTCCAGTTCAAATCGTTCCGGCAAATTGTAATCCACCTGGATGGTTCCCAATTGCCAGGACCGTCCGATGGCGTCCTTGATCATAAAATCCAGTTTTGGGCCGTAAAAGGCCGCTTCCCCCAAAACGGTTTTGGTTTCCAGGTCGGCTTCTCCCGCAGCTTCTATTATGGCCTTTTCCGCTGCATTCCAATTCTCGTCACTTCCCAGGTACTTTTCTGTGTCCTTTGGATCGCGCAGTGAAATTTGGGCGGTAAACCGATCAAAACCCATTTTAGAAAGAACCAACTTGGTCAAATCCAACACCTTTAAAAACTCTTCCTTTAACTGATCCTGAGTGCAAAAAATATGTGCGTCGTCTTGTGTGAATCCCCGCACTCTTGACAAACCGTGTAACTCGCCGCTCTGCTCGTAACGGTAAACGGTTCCAAATTCAGAGACCCGATACGGCAAGTCCCGGTATGATTTCGGTGTGTTGGCAAAAATTTCACAGTGATGGGGACAGTTCATGGGCTTGAGTAAAAACTCTTCGCCCTCTTTGGGTGTACTGATGGGTCTGAAACTGTCTTGTCCGTACTTGGCATAGTGGCCACTGGTCATGTACAGTTCCTTTTTCCCTATGTGGGGAGTGATGACCTCTTGATACCCCTGCTTGAGTTGCTCGTCCCTTAAAAAGTTTTGAAGGCGATTTCTCAATGCGGTACCCTTGGGCAACCAAATGGGCAAGCCGGGGCCCACTTTTTCGGAAAACATAAACAAATCAAGTTCCGCTCCCAGTTTTCTGTGATCCCTCTTTCTCGCCTCTTCGAGCATATGCAGGTGTTGGTCTAATTCCTTCTTTTTTGGAAAAGACACACCGTAAATTCGGGTCATCATTTTTCGGTTCTCATCACCTCGCCAGTATGCTCCCGCTACATTGGTCAGCTTGAGCGCTTTTATAAATCCCGTATGCGGGATGTGGGGGCCGCGGCAGAGGTCGGTAAAATTGCCCTGTTTGTAAAAGGTGATGGTGCCGTCTTCCAGTTCTTCCAGCAGTTCCACTTTGTATTCATCCCCCTTTTCGCGGTAGTGCTTCAGTGCTTCTTTTTTGGTGATCTCGCTGCGTTTGAACTCGCTTTTCTGTCGGGCCAGTTCCATCATTTTTTGTTCAATTTTCTCCAGGTCATTGATGGAGATGGTTCGGTCACCGGGATCGATGTCGTAGTAAAAACCGTTTTCTATCGGCGGGCCAATCCCGAACTTCACTCCCGGGTACAATTCCTCCAGTGCTTCGGCGAGCAGGTGGGCAGAGCTGTGCCAAAAGGCTTTTTTCCCCTCCTCTTCTCTCCAGGTAAAAAGCTTGAGTTCCGCGTCTTCCTCTATGGGGCGAAACGGATCCCACTCCTTCCCGTTTACTTCTGCTGAAAGCACATTCCTCGCCAGGCCTTCACTTATACTTCCTGCGATGTCCAGGGGACTCACTCCTTTTTTATATGACTGTACCCGACCGTCCGGGAAAGTGATTTTTATCATCTTTTCTTGCTTTTTTCTGAACGCTTTGGAAAAAAAGCAAAGTTACACCCCTTTGGACACAACTGCAAGCGAATGCGTGATTTAGATCTATTCCAGGCCGAAGGAGCCAACAATTTACCGTTTTGAATTGTATAAAGGTTGTGCCTGCAGGCAAAAAACGAAAAAATTTTCCTGCACCACTCCGAACCAATTGCGATGGTTTCCCTTGAATGGGAGTCGACCTTTTCAGAGTGTCGGTGGGACTGAAATAACAAATCAAACATTATGAGAAAGTACTTATTGATTGGTGGCTCGAGTGGCATTGGTGCTGCTGCAGCCAATATCCTCTCCGCTCAGGGCGACGAGTTTCATATGGTCTCCCGAAACAATCCCGGAAGTATGGCCGGCTTGATAAAGCACCATTCCAGAGATGTCCTGAAAGACGATCTGTCCGACCTGGATGTCGGTGAGTCTTTGGACGGATTGGTTTACTTTCCGGGGACCATCAATCTCAAGCCCTTTCGGACCCTGAAGACCACAGACTTTGAAGAGGATTTTAAAGTAAATGTTCTTGGAGCAGTAAAAGTGCTAAAAACTTTCTTTCCCAAATTGAAAAAGGGCCACTTGCCCTCTGTGGTCATGTTTTCTACGGTAGCAGTGCGTCAGGGCATGCCGTTTCACTCTTCCGTAGCGGCGGCCAAAGGCGCGGTAGAGGGGCTGGTCAGATCTCTCGCAGCAGAATGGGCACCGACGGTAAGAGTCAATGCCATTGCTCCCTCACTGACGGACACCGAACTGGCTGCAGGACTGCTCGATACGGAAAATAAGAGGGAGAATGCCGAGGGAAGACACCCGCTTAGAAGAGTGGGAGAACCGAGCGATATCGCTGCCATGACCTGTTTTTTACTTTCTGAAAAAGCGGGTTGGATCAGCGGTCAGGTCATTGGAGTGGATGGTGGATTGTCTAATTTAAAAGTTTAGTTGTGCATTGTATCTGGGGAGTAGATTTTGGAGCCAAACGATCGGGCAATACTGCCATAGCGGTTTGCGCGGACAATGAAGTGTCGTTTCATCAAGCGGAAAAAGGTAAAGACGCAGACAGTTGGTTGGAAAACTGTTTGGCCGAATTTCCCCCGTCTTTGATTGCCATCGATGCTCCATTGAGCCTGCCCGCAGGATGGTGTGGAGGGAAAGGCGACTTGTTTTATCGCGAATGCGACAAAGAACTCAAAGCCATGTCACCGCTTTTTCTCGGCGGACTGACTGCCAGGGCAGTGAACTTTGCCAGAAAGCTGAAAAAAATGAAGATCGAATGTATCGAAACCTACCCCAAGGCTTTTGTGAATTTGCTCGCCAATGGGCATTGCCCCGAGCCGGATTCCGATCTTTCGCCTGTTTTTGAACCCCTGTACGGAGAAGTGGAAGTGAGCTTAGTGGATGGGGTCAGCAACGAACACCAAGTCGATGCGCTCATGGCTCTTGTGGTTGCGCTGCGGTATGAGAGAAATATGGCGAAAAGCTACGGGAGAAAGGACGAAGGACTTATCTGGGTTTAGAGGGTGGTAAAGTCTTTGCGAATAATCCAAAATCAACCACTTCCGGCAGCTGATGCTATTTTTCCGGTGGCTGAGAATCTCCAAGCCAACTGAAATTGGATAGTGAATTGCTGCCTTCGAGAGCCTCAGGCAGCGGGTTTGTGCAGATCTTTTATTTGTTACCTGCGAGTGACTAAGGCATACGGTTTTAGCCCGAAAAATTCATGAAAAAATAAAAATAATTGGGCTAAAATGCTTATATTTAGGTTGTTAACTAAAAATATAAAAACATTTAAATAGCCCAATTATGAGTAACAAAAATACACTTTTTTATCGGGGTAAACAAGCTGTTTCCGTAAATTTTTCAGCCGGTGAAATTAGTTCTGATGGTGCAGTTGTATATTTAGAAAAA
>SKYC01000018.1 GCA_007128085.1 Saprospiraceae bacterium
ACTTCAGTATTTTTGAGAATTTCATTATAAGTTTCAACTCTTTTCTTTAAATTCGTAATGTCTGAGGTCAATGATAGTGCTGCCATTAAAAAATTTTTTGTAAATATACTACATTATTGTCCTATTGGCAAATCGCAACTAAAGCTTATTTAATTACTATTAAACTGATTACCCATTCGATTATTCACGTTAAAAATTGGTGCTTAAGTACAACTTAGTTAATTTCGCAGTTGAATTTTCGCCCTCTCCTTATCATGACTTGCGGGCGTTTTTTCCGTGAATAAAAACCGACATAATTTCAATGAAATAAGAACGCTTCCGGCAAGGTAGTCATTACGGATAAGATAGATTAATTTTTTGTCTTTCGTATAGCCCGATTTTCTAAATTGAGAATTGACCGTCTGGGGAAGCTCAAACTATTTAACCAAATGGAGAGAATTAAAATCAAAGAGTTGCTCAGAACAGAACCCACGGGAACAGAAGTGGTGGTCAAGGGCTGGGTTCGAACATTCAGAAACAACCAGTTCGCAGCCGTCAATGACGGATCCACCCTGGACAACATCCAATTGGTGCTCACTCTGGATGAATTTGATGATAAAATAACCTCCAGAATTAATCCCGGAGCGGCCATATCTGCCAGGGGAACGGTGGTTGAATCTCAGGGGAGAGGACAGCGAATTGAGATAAAAGTAAAAGAGATCGAAGTACTGGGTGAAAGCGATCCGGAAAAATATCCGCTCCAACCCAAAAAGCACAGTTTGGAATTTCTGCGCGAAAACGCCCATCTGAGGTTTAGAACCAACACTTTTGGAGCTGTATTCAGAATAAGACATGCCGCCTCCATGGCTGTCCATCGGTTTTTCGATGAAAAGGGATTTATTTATCTGCACAGTCCTATCCTTACGGCTTCGGACGCCGAGGGTGCCGGCGAACTCTTCAGAGTGTCCACACTGGACGCCAAACACCCTCCACTGACCGATGACAACCAGGTAGACTTCAAAAAAGATTTCTTTGGCAAGGAAGCCCATCTCACCGTTTCGGGGCAGCTGGAAGCAGAACTGGGCGCACTGGCACTCAGTGATGTGTACACCTTTGGTCCCACTTTCAGAGCGGAACAGTCCCACACTACCAGACACCTGGCAGAGTTTTGGATGATCGAGCCAGAGATGGCCTTTGCCGACTTAACTGACAACATGAATTTGGCCGAAAAAATGCTCAAATACATCATCCAATACGTCATGAATCGCTGTGAAAAAGACCTGGCCTTCCTGGATGCCCGACTTTTTAATGATGAAAAAAACAAGCCCCAGGATCAGCGATCCTCCATGCGACTGGTTGAAAAGCTGAAGTTCTGTCTGGAAAACGACTTTGAACGAATCAGTTACACCGATGCCATTCGAATTCTTCAAAACAGCAAGCCCAATAAAAAGAAAAAATTTCAATACGTCATAGAGGAATGGGGGGCGGATCTCCAATCAGAACACGAGCGGTTTCTCGTCGAAAAACACTTCAAAAAGCCGGTCATTATTTACAACTACCCCAAAGACATCAAGGCCTTTTACATGCGAGTCAATGAGGACTTGAAAACCGTGGCGGCCATGGACATTTTGTTCCCCGGGATAGGAGAAATAATCGGTGGGGCTCAAAGAGAGGAGAGACTAAATGTGCTTTTATCCAGAATGGAAGAGATGAAAATCCCCGAAGAAGAACTTCCCTGGTACCTGGACATCAGGAAATACGGATCCTGTCCGCACGCAGGGTACGGTTTGGGCTTTGAAAGATTTGTACAGTTTGTCACCGGCATGAGTAACATCCGGGATGTAATACCATTTCCCAGAACACCGGGGAGTATTGCCTTTTAACCCGGGTTAGGGCAGTTTTTGAAGGCATATTACAAACTACTAAACCAAGTCTGAAAGTGTTCACCCAACAAGGGCGTTGGTTTGAGTGTTCCTTCGGCGGCTCCCAACAAACTCATGATCCACAAAACCACTGCCAGTATCCATCCAATGATATTTACAATGGGAATTACCTACAGTACTATGGCTAATATAATGAGTCCAAGCATCTGTCGGATGTAAAAGGAAGCAAATTCGTCCTTGTTTTCTCCTTGGTTCACA
Organism: Saprospiraceae bacterium; assembly: GCA_007128085.1. GTDB lineage: Bacteria > Bacteroidota > Bacteroidia > Chitinophagales > Saprospiraceae > PWJY01. Next base: position 2,121 of record SKYC01000018.1, read on the forward strand.
ACTAAAGCGACGATCCAACCAATGACCGTCACATGGGCAACTATTGCTTTTGTTTTACTGTCCATTTTCAAATGGTTTATTCCGGTAATACTCAGGACGGTTCTACGAATTTTCAAATATAAAAGTAATTTTTATCCCTCCGATCATTGCTCTCATTTTTTATCTACCAGCCATTGCCCCCTACCCAAAAAAGGGAGAGCACTTAAACCCGATAGTCCAGGAGTGCTTCATACGGATTGCCCTCAAGGCCGAGTAGTCTACAAAATGCCTCTTCGGTTGTATCCCCCATGGATTTTAATCGGACAATTTTTGCCCTGAATGCCTGAGGGCGACTTTTCAAAATCCTGTATTCTGCTATCATGTGTTTCCAAGCCAGTTGTTCTTGAACACAAAGGTTTTGAGCAAAAATTTCTATCGGAAATTCAGGGGTTTCAAACCGGCCAATGACAGAGGGTGTGTCTGCTAAAACTTTATGCTTTACTCGAAAGTCCCTGCGATTTCCAAAACAAATTTGAAGCCATTGCCCAAAATTTTCCAAATCATCGCATTTACAGAGCACATCCAAATCACTGCCGGGTAAATCAACCCCCAGGGGAACGGTACCCGCCAGGCGGGGGCTGTACTCACTAAGCCTATCAAATATCCGGTTTTTTGTCAGGCAGGAATAAGCGCTCTGTTGACGGGAATTACCCATCGCCAGATATTTGATATCCTCAAAAAAGGAGACATCCACAGTGATTCAATTTATTCCTTTCGCTAATTCATCTTCCAGTTCTCCAAGGAAAGCCGCCAATTTATCGAGAGTCACGTGATCCATTACCACAATTTTGTACCACTTGGCTCCATTGTTGTGAGAGTCGGGAACCAAACCAAATCGCCCGACCAATTTGAGTAGTTCAGGGCTCGACTGGATGGTGACGATATTGGAAAAGGGATTTCTGTAATAGACCACATTCATATCGTCTAGTTTTTCGCACAGCCAATTGGTCCTCATCATTAACATCTGGCTTTTTTCGTACCAGCCATGAGGTCCGTAGGTACTGAGAATCATCCACACAGCTATGGCATTGGCACCCGAACGTGAGCCACTCAAAGTAGCGTCCAGTCCTTTGACGTAACTGGCCTCGGAGGTATAAACGTACTTCATCAGACCTTTTCTACTGATAAAAATACCCGTTCCATAAGGAGCCTGGACGAGTTTGTGAGCATCGAGCGTAATCGAAGAAATATCGGGATTGGCAAAACTAAGGGGATTCTCATCGCACATAAATGGAAATAAAAAACCACCATAAGCCCCATCTACATGCATCTTAAAGGGCAATCCTGCCTCTCGGAGAACATGGACAAAATCATCCGGATCATCCACAGATCCAAACATAGTCGTCATCATATTCACCACCGAAATTACGTATTTTTTTCCCCGGGCAGCCAATGCTTCAACTACTGCGGCAATCTGAGCTTTTTCAGGCTTTCGGCTGAGGGAGTCGACGGGAACCAATTCGATGTCCAAATGAAGCAAATCGGCCGCTTTATACATGCTGTAATGCGCATCCGCAGAACACAATATAACTATTTCATCATGCTTTGCTCCGTGCTCTCTGATGAATAAATTCCGGTAGATCCAAATGGCCTGGATATTGGCTTCCGTTCCACCGGAGGCAACGTAACCGTCGCAACTGTGCGGTTCTGCATCCAGAATATCCGTTGCACAAATATCAATCAGGTCTCGTTCAATTTCCTGCGTTCCCTTGAAAAAAGGTTCGGAATTGCCCAGGGTATGGCATCCGATGTGATTGGGGTTTTTAATCAGGGAATTTAAAAAGGGTGCATCTTTTAAAATCGGAGCATTGCTGTAAAATACTTTGGGATCCAGGTGCGAAGCGGGAACACCAATGAGGTCGTTGTCTTCAAAATCGACATTGTCCTTCAGTGCATTCATAACCCTGTCCCTTATTTCCTGGGGTTTTAGTTTTTTCCAAAATAAAAATTGAGAAGTCGTCATGACTGGTTTCAAATAGTAAAAAATCAATGGGGTTTACACCGGCAAAGGTAAGCAGTATTGATGAATCCCTTCGATCCTTTCATCCCGAATTTTCAAATCTTTGCAGAAAATGATATTCTTCAAAAGAGCTTCAGACAGGAGTTTTTGGAATTAAAAGTTAAGAGAATATTAAGGCAATATTATTTGATGTGAATACCTATAATTGGGCTACCTTTGGTTGGTATTTATTGGTACAATTGTATTGGCCGGAGTTTTTTGCAAAAAAGTAATTTACAAAATTCAGACATTAAAAGCCAATTTTATAATGTGGTTGCTTAGGGCATAAAATATCAAGACTTGATGCTAACTGCCATAGTTCTCTGTTTTGCATTTGCACTTGTGTTTACATTATTTGGCAAGCACTTGAGAGGGCGAATTACTTATTTAACTTCACTGCTTCCACTCAGTCTGTTTATTTATTTTCTGGGGTTACAGAATTCATTGTCCTCCGGAGGAGAGTTTCTGAGTATTTACCCCTGGATAAGCTCTCTGGGTATTGACTTATCATTCAGATTGGACGGCTTGTCCCAGATTTTCACCCTTATCATCACAGGCATAGGGTTTACCGTTTTTCTATACGCTGCAGAGTATTTGAGGGGACATCCCTTTCTCGATCGGTTTTACGGATATTTGTTGATGTTCATGGGATCCATGTTGGGGCTGGTATTGTCAGACAACCTCATTACCCTCTTTATTTTTTGGGAACTCACCAGTATCAGTTCGTTTTTTCTGATAGGATTTAACCACCGCGACCAGAAAGCGCGCAAAGCGGCTCTTACAGCACTGGTCATTACCGGAGGTGGCGGCCTGTTTATGTTACTGGGATTTGTATTGATGGGAATGGTTGCGGGAACATACTCTATTTCTGAGATTGTCCTCATGAAGTCTTTATTCAGTGACAGCATTTATCTGGGGCTCATTGTTCTGGCATTATTTGCGGGGGCATTTACCAAGTCGGCTCAGTTTCCATTTCACTTTTGGTTGCCCGATGCCATGAGAGCACCCACCCCCATTTCCACCTATTTGCATTCCGCGACCATGGTAAAAGCAGGGGTCTATTTGTTGGCCAGATTTTCACCACTTTTCGACGGAGAGATCTACTGGAACGAGGCCTTGATTTTATTTGGAACGATAACCTTTATCTACGGTGCAGCACAGTCCATTTTCAAGACCGATCTCAAAGCCATTCTAGCCTATACGACCATTGCTGCCCTTGGGATCATGGTTATGCTCATCGGGATTGGAACATCTGCGGCTATATACGCGCTATTGGTATTTATTTGCGTGCATGCTCTGTACAAAGCCGGCTTGTTTTTGGTCGTCGGTTCTATCGATAAGATATGCGGCACCCGAGACATTACTAAAATAAGGGGGCTGAGAAACACTTCAGTGGTACTCTTTGTCGCTGCATTACTCGCAGCCATATCCAGTGCTGGATTGATCCCCACCATCGGATATCACGGCAAGCACCTCATTTACAGTTCTGTCATGGAAAGTGGGGCATGGGGCATCGGTTTGCTGGTATTGACCATTGCAGCGAGTATACTTCTGCTCTGTGCCGGACTACTGGTAGGCCTCAAGCCCTTTACAGGCCCGGTTTCACCCGAAGTACCCCTCCAAAAACACACGCCACCCGCCATGTGGATCACCCCACTTCTCCTGGGGCTCACGGGCTTGGGTATGGGTATTTTTTACCGCGCACCACAAGAACTTCTTTTCCTTCCCGCCCTGGAATCTTTGCACGGAGGTATAGTCAGCAAGCAGATGCATTTGTGGAGTGGTACAGACACATTGTTCTGGCTGAGTTGGGGAACAGTATTGGCAGGAATTATACTCTTTGTGTTTTTCCGGCCCTCGCACGAGTATTCGAAACGGGATAAAAAATTTAAAAAATTCCATTCACGGTATTTGTTGGAACAGGGAGTAATCAATGTGAAACGCACCTTTTCCTTTTTGACTCACGTATTACAAAACGGATACCTCCGGTATTACACCGCCGTCATTCTCACTTTTCTTATCGTTCTGATCAGTTTGCGGATGTATACCGGCTTCGAAAATGGCTATGAATTTGAATTCGCACTGGATTTTACATTCAATGAACTGGCCACCATTATCGTGATGGTCGTTTCCATATTGCTGGCCGTTTTCACAACATCGCGGGTAGTTGCCGTGGCCTCTTTGGGCGGTGTCGGTCTGTGCATATGTTTGCTGTTTGTTTATTTCAGTGCACCTGATTTGGCCATGACACAATTCACTATAGATACACTAACCGTGGTGCTATTTGTATTGCTTCTGAAAAAACTTCCCCTGTACCTGTCTAAGGTAGACACCGGAGTCAATTGGCGGGACTTAATTATTTCCTGTACTTTTGGCCTGCTCGTTACCATCATTACCCTTGAAATTCTTTTTACGGGATCGGTCAAAGAAATTAGTAATTTTTACGCTGAAAACGCCTATTTACTGGCCAAGGGGAAAAACGTGGTAAATGTGATTTTGGTAGACTTCAGAGGAGTGGACACCTTGATAGAAATAACGGTACTGGCGGTTTCAGGCCTCGGAGTTTTTAGTTTGATACGATTAAAAATGGGTATAGACAGAGAAAGGTAACATATGACAACACTAATTCTACGAACAGCATCGGTATATCTCATGCCCTTATTGCTGCTTTTTTCGGTTTTTATATTGCTGCGCGGACACTATTTGCCCGGGGGGGGATTTGTCGGTGGTTTAATTGCATCCATTGCCCTGGTGGTTTACGGATACGCCAATGGAATCAACCAAATCAAATCGTTTTTGCGGTTTCACCCCGGAGCATTAATACCGACAGGAGTATCCCTGTCTTTAATAAGTGGTCTGCTACCGATGTTTGCCGGTAAACCATTTATGACCAATTTGTGGTTGGATGGAACTTACCCCATAATTGGTCAGCCAGGCACAGCACTTATATTTGATACCGGGGTGTATTTTGTAGTGGTGGGAACAGCTCTCACCATCATATTCTCAATAGCTGAAGACAACGAAAAATAAAATGGAAGTTATTCTGGCTATAATCGTGGGCTTTATGTATGCCGCAGGCATTTATCTGATTTTGCGAAGGAGTCTCGTGAAGTTAATCATCGGTCTTATTATTTTGGGCAATGGGGTGAACCTATTGCTTTTCCTCCTGGGGGGAATTACCAAGGGGCATCCACCGGTCATAGGGGAATCAGAGACATTTTTGGCCGGAGTATATGCAGACCCACTTCCCCAGGCTCTGATTCTGACGGCTATTATAATCATTTTCGGTTTACAGTCCTTTGCTATGATCTTTCTTCAACAGGAGTACGTGCAGGGCGGTGTAGAAGATCTAGACAGTATTAAAGAAGAAGAGGAAGAGAAATGAACGACAACCTGATACTACTTCCGATCATCCTTCAGCTCGCTCTTGCGCTAGTTCTTCTTTTTTTCTGGAGCAGAACCAAATGGCAGCGAATAGGCAGTATTGTAGGAAATGCGGCCTTTTTGCTCGTTTCGATTGTGCTGTTTATTAAAGTTCAAAAGGAGGGAATTTTATATACGCAGGCGGGCAATTGGGATGCCCCCTACGGGATTACTTTTGTCGCGGATTTATTCAGTGCGAGCATGTTGGTCATTACTGCCCTATCGGGCCTGGCGGTATCCATTTTTGCCGCGGGCAGTATGAGCCGGAGAAGGTCACTTTTTGTATTTTTCCCCATTTATCACTTTCTTTTAATGGGGATTAGCGGCTCCTTTGTCGCAGGCGATCTTTTCAACCTCTACGTCTGGTTTGAGCTGATCATCGTCGCATCTTTCGGGTTGATTACATTGGGCGGGGGACGGAGGCAGCTGGAAGGGGCGCTGAAATACGTGACATTAAACCTCATAGCCTCCATTCTTTTTCTAACCGGAATCGCATTTCTCTACGGCTTGACCGGTACTTTGAATATGGCCCACATCGCTCAAAAGATCCCTCAAATTGAAAACGAGGGACTGATCACAGTTACCGCGCTTATGTTTTTTATCGGACTGGGGATCAAAACCGCTGTTTTTCCGATGTACTTTTGGCTTCCCGCTTCTTATCACACGCCCTTGTCGGCCATTTCTGCCATATTCGGAGGCTTACTCACCAAAGTGGGCGTTTACGCTCTGTTTCGTGTATTCAGTTTGTTTTTCCTGCCTGATTCGTTTACGGCCACAGTCATTACTGCAGTTGCTGCTCTTACCCTCATCATGGGAGCCATGGGTGCGCTCATACAAAAAGATGTGAGAAAGTTGTTTTCCTGGCTGATCGTTTGTCATATCGGCTTTATGATCGCCGGACTCGGAATTTACAGCAGCGTAGCTTTGGCAGGCGCCATCTTTTACCTGTTCCACGACATCATTGTGAAGACCAATTTATTCATGATCAGCGGACTGGTGCACAAGCTCACCGGTACTTTTAAGTTAAAAAAACTGGGTGGACTTTACACCCAGTACCCCAAAATAACCTTTCTCATTGCCATCCCCTTGTTTTCATTGGTCGGTATTCCTCCTCTATCGGGATTCTGGCCTAAGTTGCTTTTGATTCAGGGGGGATTGGAGGTGCAGGAATACTTAATTATAGGCGCCATAGTTCTGGGTAGCTTTGTCACCCTGGCCACCATTGCAAAATTCTGGCTGGAAGTTATCTGGAAAGAGTATCCGGGGAGTGATTACCCGAAACACTTTATTCCATTCAGTGAGTTAAACTGGACTCAAAAGGCTTATTATACACTTCCCATTGCTATATTGGCATTGGTTTCACTTTACTTTGCATTTGGAGTAGAATTTGTGGTGAATATTGTCAATCAAATCGCCTACGACCTGATGAATCCCGAACAATACATTCGGGTAATACTACCTGATCAATGATTCTGTTATGCAAAAGCACTTTTTATTAAACCTGTTGTTCAGCATGATTTGGGTGGCCGTTACCGGTCAAGCCACCTTCGTCAACTTTTTATTTGGATTCCTAATCAGCTACCTCATTATGTGGGTAGTGAGTGCGAGAAGTGAAGACCAAAGATACTACAAACTGGTTCCGAGAACCATAGGGTTGTTTTTTTACTTTTTAATTGAACTTATAAAAGCCAATTTACAGGTGGCTTTTGATGTCAGCACGCCCCATTATTTCATGCAACCGGCTATAGTGGGTGTGCCCCTCGATATTAAAAGTGATTTGGGTATTACGGTATTGGCCAATTTAATCACACTGACCCCCGGCACTCTCAGTCTGGACGTCTCCGATGACAAAAGCACATTGTACGTTCACGCGATGTATGTATTTGACAAAGAAGAGTTTATTGCGCACATTAAGGAGGGCTTTGAAAAGCGCCTGTTAGAAATTATGAAATGATCGTATCATGGATATAGAACAATATCTGACATTTGGAATACTACCCGTACTGGCTCTGGCACTTGTCTTTGCCCTATACCGCTTCATTAAAGGGCCTTCGGTTCCGGACAGGATTATAGCCCTGGACCTCCTGATTACAGTCAGCATTGGTATCATGGTAATTTACAGCATCACCACCCACCAGTCGACCTTACTGGACATAGCGATGGTTCTGGCCTTAATCGCTTTTTTAGGGACACTATCCTTTACCTTTTACCTCAAACAAAAAAATCTGGAAAAGCATGAGTGATTTCTTAATTGCCATTATAAGTACTACGGGAGCGCTGTTTATTCTGCTGGCCTCAATCGGTCTTTTCAGAATGCCGGATTTTTACCTGAGAGTTTCGGTAACCACCAAAGCCGGATCCATGGGAGTTGGACTCATTCTGATCGCTTCCGCCATTTATTTCTGGGATTTTGGCATAACAACCCGGGCCCTGGCCATTATTTTTTTCCTGCTGATAACGGCTCCGGTGAGTGCTCACTTACTCGGACGGGTGGCCTACCTGTGCAAAGTCCGTCTGTGGGAAAAAACCATTTCTGATGATCTGGAAGGGAAGTACGACCGGAAAAAACTTCACCTCAGGGGCATCAGTGAAAAAGAGTCCGAAGAAAAAAGTGGCTTTTCACAAGGCGAATAACCCGCTGGAATCAGGCGGCATTTCTTGCGGCATTAATGATACCGTACATACATCTCAGTATCAATTTTTGCAACATGAGGTGTTCCTCTTCATTCAACTCCCGTTCACTCATTAAGGTGCGCTGCAATGCGTACTGCTGAATGGTAATCAATGGCAAAACAATTTTTTCCCGAATTTGAATGGATTGGCGAGACACAGGGTTCCCCTTCAACAACACTTCCGATCCGGTAATCAATTTCAATCCCTCTATGGTTCGCAAATACTCTTGGTAAATTTCACGCCAAAACGGCCCGAATTCAGAGTGCTTTCCAAGATAAGCCGACGCCGGATAAAAAGCCTTTGTCAAAGACTGCATGCTGTTTTCCATGAGCGCCCGAAAAAAAAGTGAGTTTTTGTGCAAATATTTAATCTCCTCGATGGCTCCTTCGGACTTCCATTGTTCAATGACGTGTCCCAATCCGTAATAACCGGGTACATTCTGTTTCATTTGCGCCCATGAACCCACAAATGGAATGGCTCTCAAATCCTCAATTTTAAGTGGCCCGTCCCCTCCCCTCTTCACTGGTCTGGATCCAATATTTACTTTTCCGAAAAAACCCAGTGGCGTGGCTCGCTCAAGGTAAGGAACAAAGGCGGGATGGGCTTTTAATTCAAGATAAGCCTTTCGACTTTCAGTTGCCAACTTTTCCAACACATCACGATCTTTTTCTGCCAATAATTTTTTCTCATTGGGATAGAGCTTGTTTTGCAAACCAGCAGTCAATAGTTGTTCGAGATTGTACCTGCAGGCCTCTGCATTTCCAAAATTGGAACTGATCGTCTGGCCCTGAATGGTCAATTGAATTTCTCTTGCCTCAATATTCGGTCCAAGAGAAGAGTAAAATGCATGGGTATTGCCTCCGCCCCTGGAGGGAGGACCTCCTCTTCCATCAAAAAATATGGCCTCAATGCCGTATTCCCTGGAAACCCGGGTCAGCTCTTCTTTCGCTTTGAATATACTGTAGTTTGCCTGCAAATAGCCCCCGTCCTTGGTTCCGTCAGAAAATCCAAGCATAATCGTTTGCTGATTGCCCCTTTTCCTCAGGTGTTCAATGTATTCGGGCAGGTCGTAAAGCATTTTCATTATTTGAGGAGAGGCCGCAAGAACATCTATGCTCTCAAAAAGCGGTACAATGTCCAACAAGAGGTCGGACTTGCTTATGTATTTTCTCGCCAGGGCAAAAACAGCAATGATGTCCGCGGGACACATCGAATTACTGATGATGTACCGGTTGCATCCCCTTTCTCCCAACAAAGTCTGAATTTGAGGTATCACGCGGAAAGTCTCCAGCATTTCAGATAAAAATGCAGTTTCTCCCTCAGGTAAATCGGTTTTCAAAACCACGTCTAACATTTCTCTCAATTGTCCGGCTTGACTCTTTTCATCCACTATAAATTCAAATGACTCGTCCCCGCTTAAGGACCTCCACAATTGGCGGTGTTTTCTGCTGTCCTGACGAATATCCAACGTGGCCAAATGGAATCCAAAAATCCCAATTTTCAACCTGAATTCATCGAGCAGGTTTCCAAATAACCCACCGTGTTCTCTCTCCAAAATACCGGATGCGAGTTTCAGGTCATCTTCCAGTTGCTCCACCCCTTTATAGCCCTTCGAAGAGTCGCCATAAACCGAGTTAAAAATCTTGTGTTCAATGTCCATCAAATTCTGATCGACTGTTTTAAAAGTAATTCTCCTGCGGACTTTACGGATATCTCTGTAATAGCACTTTAATGCCGTATCCCTTAATCGACCCGCGACCTTCATGCTGGTCTCATGATTTACATACGGATTGCCATCCCTGTCACCTCCGGGCCAGAACCCAATACTTATCAAACCGTGGTTTTGAAAAGTAATGTCTTGCTCTGAAGCCCTTTCAGATATTTTTGAAACGATTTCAGGGACCACCTCGTAAAACACATTTTCCAGATACCAGCACAAACTCACGGCTTCATCGTAGGGCGTCGGTTTTTGGCGATTGATGAAAGGCGTTTTGCCCAACTGCTGGAGAATCAAATCAATTTTAGTTAGATCATTTTCTCTGATGGCCCGGCTTAAATCGGTAATAATGGCCAGGACGTGACCCGGGTAAAATTGGGTGGGGTGGGCCGTCAGGACAATTCGAAGTCCAAACTCATCTATACATTGGAATAATTCTTCCACTTTCGAGTCCGATGCCGCCCGGTTAATCAACTCTTTTACAGAGCCTTTCCCATTCACTTCATTTATTTTAGGAAAAGTTGCATCCTCAATAGAATCAAACAACACAATCTGTCTTTCAACGTATTGGATAAATCGAAAAAGCAATTCAAACTTTCCTTTACCCTCAGCCTGAGGGACCACTTCACTAAAAAATGTATCGACGATTTCAACCGGACTTTTTTCCTGCTTAAACCCCTCTTCACAATGCTGTTCAAAAATGGGCAAAAGTGTACCGGTTTTGTAAATGTCCTGAAACGGAAGGTTGAGAAACAAACTATTGTAAATCAAAAATCGGTTCTCGACTATTTCTCTGTATTTTCTACTTTTCATTGATTGTAAATTATTGATTGAGCGATACCCCCTGATTGTTGTTGTAATGCAAATCACATGTTAGGCTGACTAAATAAACCATGCACAGCGGATTCAATTAGGTCATTGTACCCTGGACGTCCAGCGGGAGATACAAACCGCAATAATCAGTCAGAGCCAACCAGCGCAATTGAAGCAGTAATATACTTTTTTTATGGGAATTTTATGCAGGGAGAGAGAAACTCTCTGTATAACATCGGCGAATCAGTAAATAAAAAACAGGGAATGCCCGGCGGGTGATGCCGAATGGGAAGTAAAAAGTTGAATAAAATACATGCCGGGAACCAGTCTTTCCGGCAGATGAATTTCCCTGTTTTCCAGATTTTTTACCGACATCACTACTCTGCCAGTGCGATCGTATATTCTTGCAAAACTAAAAACCTTTGAATCAGCTTCCGGACTATAGTAGATTGAATTTCCCCGGCCGGCCGGGTTTGGAAAGAGTTTTACGCTGCGACTCATGGCAGGGTGATCTCTTACAAAAGAAGGGGTGCAAGATCGATCGTAAACAATCTCAAAGGGCAGGACTTGGGGCACTCCACCCACTTCATTTAAAACCAACCAGCCTACAGGTTCATCGGCCAACACAAGCCCGGAAACTTCCGTTATTACTTCAAACTGAACCACAAATAGGGAGGCACAGTCCTCTATGGTTACCCCTGTCGAAGTGTTGTTAAACCAGGCAATAGAAAGCGTACCCTCATCGGTGTTTTCCAGGTTAAGGTGTCCCGAACCAAGTGCTGGAATTCCGGGACTTTCAAAAGATACAAACTCCATATCATCGGGGTTCCAATTGAGGGTCCCCTGTAAACCTTCTATTTCGAAAAAACCGGTCACTTGAATCTGAAATTCCACCACATTGCCACTCTGCTCATAATCCGGAAAAAATTGAACCTTTGATTCCTGGGCCTGCAACTGAAGAAAAGGAAACAGTAAAAACAACCAAACCGATATATAGATCAAAACTCGCATGCCAAGGGGTATTAAAAAAGTAAAGCCTCAATCTTTTTGGGATCCTACCGATGAAGAAAAGTACTCTCTGTTCATTTTAGCAATATTGTCCACTGAGATGCCCTTGGGACATTCAGCTTCACAGGCGTAGGTATTCGAACAGTTTCCAAACCCCTCTTTATCCATTTGGGCTACCATTCTTCCGACTCGTTTTTGTCTCTCCACTTTTCCCTGTGGCAAGAAAGCCAAATGAGCTACTTTTGCAGAAGCAAACAACATGGCCGATGCGTTTGGACATGCCGCCACACAAGCTCCACAGCCAATGCAGGCCGCAGCATCAAAAGCTTCTTTAGAATCGTCCTGGTTGACCAAAATGGAATTTCCGTCAGGAGCCTGTCCTGTATTAACAGAAATATAGCCCCCGGCCTGAATGATTCTGTCAAAAGAACTCCTGTCTACTACCAAGTCTTTGAGTACCGGAAATGCTCTGGCGCGAAATGGCTCGATCACAATGGTATCGCCGTCCTTAAAGTGGCGCATATGCAATTGGCAGGTAGTAGTCATCCCCATTGGTCCGTGGGCCTGTCCGTTTATCACCATGCTGCACGAACCACAAATACCCTCGCGGCAATCATGCTCAAAGGCCACCGGTTCTCCTTTGTCCTCGATGATTTTTTCATTCAGGACATCCAGCATTTCCAAAAACGACATTTCCGGTGTGGCCTCCAGGGAATAAGTTTGAAATTGACCCTTGGTTTTCCGGCCGGCCTGTCTCCAAATTTTGAGCTTCAAATTCATTTGTTCAAATTTTTTCTAAACCTATAACTGAAGATACAAAGCTTAAATTACCCCCTTTGTATTTCATTATCATTTACAGTTTCTCTTAATTCTTTTTTTAATACTGCTAAAAATTATCGCTTTTAAAAAGGACTCTGTTCAAGCAGTGAAAATCTTATTTGTAGGATCTCGTTTTCAATTCCACATTTTTAAATTTCAGCGGCTCCTTGTGTAAAACCGGATCGCCCTCGTTTTTCCACTCCCATGCAGCGACGTATGTAAAATTTTCATCGTCTCTCCTGGCTTCGTTATCCTCCGTTTGATGCTCCTCTCTAAAATGCCCTCCGCAGGATTCCTCCCGGTGGAGCGCATCGACCATCATCAGCTCGCCCAACTCAAAGAAATCAGCAACTCGCGTCGCCTTTTCGAGTTCGGGGTTGAATTCATTGGTTTTGCCGGGGATGAAAACATTTTTATAAAACTCTTCTTTCAACTCTTTCAACAACTTACGCCCCTTTTTCAAGCCGTCTGCATTTCGGGACATCCCGCAATAATCCCACAAAATCAGCCCGAGTTCTCTGTGGAAACTCTCCACGGAGCGATCCCCCTGAATATTCATCAAAGAATCCAGTCTCTCCCGGACTTGTTCGCGCGCCTGCTTGAACTCGGGAAGGTCGGTGGATATCGTCTCTGTTTTAATCTCCTTACTCAGGAAACTACCGATGGTATAAGGTAGGACAAAATACCCGTCGGCCAGTCCCTGCATCAATGCGGAAGCACCCAGTCGATTGGCCCCGTGATCGGAAAAATTGGCCTCTCCTATGGCGAACAGTCCCGGCAGTGTTGTTTCGAGATTGTAATCTACCCAAAGACCTCCCATGGTATAGTGAATGGCCGGATAAATTCTCATGGGAGTCCTATAGGGATTGTCTCCGGTTATTTTTTCGTATATTTCAAAGAGATTTCCGTATTTGGCCTCCACTGCTTTGGTGCCCAGACTTCTGACGAGTTTTTCATCTTCCGGGTTTTCACCGAGAGAAGATGCCTCTGCTTTCCCATATCTCATAATAGCCTCGGAAAAATCCAGGAAAACAGCGAGACCCGTTTTGTTTACGCCCCTCCCCTCATCACAAACCTCTTTTGCAGCTCTCGATGCCACATCCCTGGGAACGAGATTGCCAAAAGCGGGATATTTTCTCTCCAGATAATAATCCCGATCGCTTTCGGGTATATCGGTCGGCTTTTTTGCACCCTTTCTAATGGCTTCAACATCTTCCTTTTTCAGCGGAACCCATACCCGTCCATCATTTCTCAAGGATTCCGACATCAAGGTCAATTTAGACTGATAGGTACCGGAAACGGGTATGCAGGTTGGGTGAATCTGACAAAAGCAGGGATTGGCCATTGCCGCCCCTTTTTTACTGGCTCTCCAGGCCGCTGAAACATTTGAATTCATGGCGTTGGTAGACAGGTAGTACACATTTCCGTAACCTCCTGTAGCCAGCACCACACAATGGGCAGCATGGGATTCTATCTCACCGGTGAGCAGGTTCCTGGCGATAATCCCTCTCGCTTTACCGTCAACCATAACCACATCCAACATCTCGTGTCGGTTAAACATTTCGACATTGCCCAGGGAAATCTGTCGACTCAAAGCCTGATACGCTCCGATTAACAACTGTTGACCAGTTTGTCCCCTCGCGTAAAAAGTTCTCGAAACCTGAACTCCACCAAAAGACCGATTGGCGAGGGTTCCACCGTATTCTCTGGCAAAGGGCACACCCTGCGCTACGCATTGGTCGATTATGTTTGCACTTACTTCTGCCAGTCGATGCACATTGGCTTCACGACTTCGGTAATCACCACCTTTAACGGTATCGTAAAACAATCTGAACACACTATCGCCGTCGTTCTGATAGTTTTTTGCGGCATTGATACCCCCCTGAGCTGCTATACTGTGCGCTCTTCTGGGACTGTCGTGAAAAGTATAAGCCTTGACCCTGTAGCCCAACTCCGCCAGGCTGGCAGCAGCAGATGCCCCGGCCAGTCCGGTACCCACTACAATTACCTCCAGCTTTCTTTTGTTATTTGGCGCCACCAGATCCACGGAGGACTTGTACTTTGTCCACTTTTCTGCCAGTGAGCCCTCGGGGATTTTTGCATCTAACTTAATCATATTGATTTTTTTCCACAATTATTTAATAAAATAAAAATACAGGGGTATGGTCGCAAATCCCAATGGAATTAAAACCGCATACAACCTACCCAAAGTTTTGATCACCGGGGTGTATTTTTTGTGATTCAATCCAAGTGTCTGAAAGGCCGATTGAAAGCCATGCCACAAGTGAAGCGACAGAGCCAATAAGCCGAGTAAATAAATAACCACTATCCACCATTCGGAGAATGCCGTACTGACTCTGGCGTGCAAATCCTTTACCAACTCACCGTCCAGTCCCTCAATCGGAACCATTGTCAATTGATCGGTAAATTTTACCTTGTACCAAAAGTCACCCATATGGACCGCGAGAAAGAAAAATATCAGCAATCCCAAAAGAGCCATCTGTCGGGATGCAAAAGAATTTGACTTTCGGTTCGACACCGCATATCCGACTCCTCTGGCGCGACGGTTCAACACCCAGATAACCAATCCCTGAATGATGTGCAGTAGAATAAATGCGTACAATCCAAAAGAAAGGAATTGAATCAGTTCATTCTCACCCATGAAGTGGGCGTAAGTATTGAATGCAACGCCATTGTCATCGTACAGCAACTGGAGGTTGCCGGCCAGGTGTACCACCAGAAAAACAATGAGGAACAAGCCCGTTAAACTCATAATGAGTTTCTTACCGAGCGAAGAAGTTAAAAAATTTGTTATCCAGCTCATTTTAATTATTTGTTGTAACTCGCAAATCTAATACATTAATAAAAAATACCATGGAATGGATTCAATTCTGTGATTATTTAGAATCATTCTAACTTATTTCATCCCTTTGAAGGGGGGCTATTTTCTACCAAAGTCCGCTGGTATTTCACCCCATTTTTTCGTCGGCCATTTGAGTATGGGGTTTTTCCATTTATTATTTTCCAGCCAATTTTCCGCTCTCTTTATCAATTCAAAAAGTCGCTGATTCTTTGAATTCCTTTTTAATTTTGTACGGGCCTTTTTTTTGTGCACCCAACCGATCGCAATGGTTGAATCTGAATAAATGGGTACATCTTCTCTATTCATTTTTTTCAGCAATGCGAGAGCGTGCACCAAAGCCAGGAATTCTCCTATATTGTTGGTTCCCCAATCGAAAGGCCCCATCCTGAAAATTTCTTCTCCCGAAACAGTCTTCACCCCCCTGTACTCCATAACCCCCGGATTGCCTGAGCATGCCGCATCGACAGCTATAGACCCTTTTACCGGCCTCGGTTGTTCTTTTTTGGCCGGGGCTTTAACAGACGCCTTCCCCACGTATTTATCTGCCGTTGAACGAAAGGCCTTCACCGCTTCTTCTGAATTTTCAAAGGACTTGTACT
>SKYC01000341.1 GCA_007128085.1 Saprospiraceae bacterium
CTGCAGTTAATCGGAAAGAATAAAATTTAAACAGATGAAACGAGCATGAACTTTTTTAATCAAAAAATTCACAAAGGTGAACGAGTGATCCTGAAAGGTGAATGTCCAGTGGACATTCAAGTGAGTGAACCTCGAAGAGGGCGGGAAAGCAAATTTTTGCGTCTGCAGTCATAGGTACAGTAAAAAATTTAAACAGATGAAAAACTTATTGATGGCATGTGTCTTCCTTTTACTCTGCGCCTGTGGAAGTCCCGACAAGCAAGAAAACACAGATAGTGAAACACTCAATTTATTGCACCAACTGGAGCCATTTACTGCTGACTCACTGGTCAATGTAGTTATTGAAAT
This sequence comes from Saprospiraceae bacterium, assembly GCA_007128085.1. GTDB lineage: Bacteria > Bacteroidota > Bacteroidia > Chitinophagales > Saprospiraceae > PWJY01. The sequence continues at coordinate 349 of SKYC01000341.1, forward strand.
CCCGGCAGGTTCCAACCAAAAATGGGAGGTGAATAAAAAAACCGGTATCATTGAATGGGAGCAGATTACTCCGGATTCCTTCCGCGTCATCAATTACCTGCCCTATCCTGCCAATTATGGTTTTGTTCCCCAGACCTTATTGGATGAAGCTACCGGTGGCGATGGCGATGCGGCGGATATTTTTGTTCTGGGGCCGTCCCTGCCGCGGGAAACAATTTCCCAGGTCAGAATCATCGCAATAATACATATGCTGGATGATGATGAAATGGACTCAAAATTGCTGGCCGTGGACGTTAATGAACCGGGGTTTAATATACATTCCTATAAGATGTTGATGGAGGAATATCCGGGAGTGGTAGATATCCTCAAACTGTGGCTTTTAAACTATAAAGGCACAGGGGGAGTAGAAATTTTATCTGTAAACGATGAAAGAGATGCCCTCGACTTTTTAAAAACAGCGCATACTGACTACATCGAACAGCAAAACAACTAACATGTACCCCCCGTTATTCAAGAGGATGTGACAAGTCGATCTTGTAAAATCGACCATCACTTACCTGCATTGCAGAGCCGAGTCTTGGAATGAAGGGCATGACCTTAGAGCAAAAAAGGAATATTTAAAACAGCCATCAACACTGCACTCAAAAGAGGTTTGGCAGAACCGGAGATGTCCCGATGAACCCATACCCTAGAGCCGGACTAACTCCCTGCCTAATCCTTTTCAAACACCAGGATATCCCCCGGCTGACAATCGAGAACATCACAGATTTTTTCCAGGGTTGAAAAGCGAACAGCCCGGGCCTTACCCGTTTTTAAAATACTCGCATTGGCCAGGGTTATTCCCACCCTTTCAGAAAACTCCGACAAGGTCATTTTCCGTTGGGCCAGTACTACATCAAGATTTACAACTATTGGCATTATACAGTTAGTTTAGATTCTTCATTCAATCGACTTCCCTCCTTAAAAATTTCGGCGAGAACGAAAGCAAAAAGACCGGCCAACAAATATCCCAAATGCATATGAGTGCCAAATTGAAATCCTTTTTCGGTCGGACCAATATGGAAAATCACCAAAGGGGCAATGATCAAAAAACACAGTCCAATGCGGCGAAGCCATCCCGGCATTTCATTTCTAAACACCATCCCATTGCGAACCGAATGAAGGATTTTTCCAAAATAAATAAAAATCACACCCAGGATTAAATAAAATATCAAATTCTCTAAAAAAAACCACAATGTCCAAAGTGATCGCTCAGGAGGGCCTGGTCTCACCAATTCTCCCTTCACACAGTCATAAATAAATATTTCAGACGACAGGTGAAGCCAATCGTAATGGTGCGGTGCAATCGCAAGGTGAATCCCAACAAAAAAGTAGAGGGCTGCAAAAACAAACACACAGATTCCGATTATTCTTACCAGCCAGTGTGCCAATGTAAGCTTAAAATTTTTCGTTGCCATAATTTAAACGTTTTGATCATCTGGAGCAAATATACTACATAGCGATAATTATTTATTGTTTTTCGATAATTTTTTTCCTTTTAACAATAATCTAATCCTTTGTATCTTTTCTTCAGTTGCCCCAATAACTTTCCCCAATGACCCCCTGATTGCACTGGCTTTGGTGATTGGCCCCCTCATTGGGCTACCCCATCTGGGACCTGGTGTCACAACTTTTATTGAAAATAAAAAAACATCACCGTCAAAGAATGATGAAAAAAGACGAGTGGTCTGAGTAAAGGACAATTTTGAGGTTATCTATTGATGGGATTTCGGAGCGGACTCATTCATGAATTTTGCCGCCTTCGAGAACCCTTAGCATGCTCAGCGATCGCCCTTCGGTCATACTCAGGAATGCGGTTTTAGGTGCTGGTTTTATCGTTGCCTTCGAGAGCCTCAGGCAACGATAAAATCCGGTGGCTGATGTGGTCCCTGTCAAAGGGCTCTCAAAGCCCCGGATATCTATACAAAATCACTCCAACTGCCTACATGAAATAACAAAAATTCTCCTCCCCCCGTTTTTCAACCATTTGATTCATATGAATAACTTGATCTGTCGCCCCTATCTACATTTGTCGCATTTCATTAAAACCAGAGTACAATGCCGGCCCTATCCATATATCGCCAAAAAAAGCCGCCCGGAAACCGGACGGCTTTATGAAAATATTTTTAATAATAAACGGATTATTCTATAGGGGCAAGAGCCCGGTCACCAAGACATTCACAGTGGTGTTTGCGTTTGCATCCACCTGCACTGCTTTCAAATTGCCCGATGTGAGTAAATCGAGTTCAAGGCTGCCGTTCAATTCCAGCCTACCTGTTTCGTCATCTCGCTTATAGGAGGCAAAGTGAAGCAAGTATTCGCCCTCTTCGAGGAAGTGCAGTTGATAATTACCACTTGCATCCACTGTGGCACTGTTTACCGCATTGGAAAACAACAAATTGGTTTCTGACGAAGCCTGAGTTTCCACATTCTTATTGAAACTTCCCTTGTGGTAAGCGTACACGATGATAAGATCACTATCCGTAATCATATCGTTGCAGTTACCTACGATGGTCCCGGCGTTTGAAGCATTGACCACTCGAATGGAATTGTTCATTTGAGCCGATGAAACAAATGCGTATTTGCTCTCCCCTGTTTCAGACCTTTTAATGGTCTTTCGGAGATCAAAATCAATGACTAAATGGGTTTCCGCGTGTTGGACAATACCGAAATTGTGATCCAGGTGAATCTTTTGGCTACTGGTCGCTAAGGCATGTTTAAGTCCGTCGGTGGTAAGAACGTAACTACCGGGAGAATTTCCCGCTGCGTCAGATTCGTTATCGAGGACCAGTGAAACTCTGTTGTACTGTCTGGCATCCAATGCAATATCGGCCAGTAAATACGTGAGACCTTCCTGGTACAGCATCAGGTCAATGGTGGTTTTGTTAAAACCTTCTACCTCTTCCCCGTCGATTTCTATTTCCGCCACGGTGACGAAAACAGCTTCTATTTCGGCATCGTCAGCCGGTGCATCGGTGATTTCCAGCTTCAGGTTGCCCTTGGCCGCTCCACGGTTGTCGTCGTCCTTACTACATGCGAAAAGAAAAAAGAGGGAAAAAATCAGGGACGCTAAAAAAAACTTTCTAAGTAACATAATGTGAGTTTTTGGTTGTGAAAAAATGTGTTTACTGTGGGCAATGTGAACTTGCAAGTTTTAAATCTACCCTAAAAGTGATGTCTTTCTAACGCAACCAAAATCAGATGTATTACATTCCATCATAATAAAGAATCACAAACACGACATAAGTGATTGTTTAATAACATCTTACAAATTACACTTATCACTAAATAAAACTGGGGACAGTATTTCGACCGTTGGAAATCACGGATGCGCCACCCACAACCCACCGACGAATTGCTGCGCCTCCTATAAAAAATATTTTTCATTTCGAATCAACCGCCCTCATTCACCACAAAATACATATCGATAGCGCCCTTGTTCTTCGCTTCTATTTTTCCACGGTAGTCGCAACTGTAAACATCTTTTACCAGCGCGTAAGTAGCGACAGAAATATTGACCCGGCCAGGCTCTGAATTCTGCTCCATCCTCGCGGCAATATTGACGGCATCTCCCCATATATCGTATTGAAACTTAGAAAGTCCTACCACCCCACTGGTCACTGAACCGGTATGTATACCGGCTCTTACGTCAAAGTGCCGCCTCCCCTCTTCAATTCTTCTCTCCTTTTCCCCTTTGACAAAATCCTGGATATCCAGGGCAGCGGCCACCACATCCACTGCATCGGCAGTATTGTCCTCCGGCAAGCCGCCCACCGCCAAATAGGCATCGCCAATGGTTTTAATTTTCTCCAGATGATGTTTCCGAATAATCTGATCGAACCGACTGAAGTAGAAATCTATCTCATCGACCAGCTCCTGCGGCACCAGATTTTCCGCTATGCGGGTGAACCCCACCACATCGAGGAAGAGAACCGAAACTTGGGTGAAATTTTTGGCCTTGGTTTTTCCGTACTTCTTGAGTTCCTCTGCGACCACGGCCGGCATGACATTCAGCAGCAATTCATCTGATTTCGCCTTTTGTTTTTCAATTTCGGATTTTTGTTGTTCGATCATTTGGGTCCTCTGCCTGACCTTGTCCTCCAGATTGTGGTACAAATTCGCATTTTCGAGTGAAATAGCAATCTGACCGCTCAGCAGTCTCAAGAGCTCCACCCTTTCGGCTGTAAAGGCATTGCTCACGAGGTTGTTTTCCAGGTATAAAACAGCGGTGGTTCTTCCCTGACTCTTAATAGGAATACAGAGAACGGATTTCACCTTGTTCGAATGAAGGTAGGGATCCGCAGACCACTTTTCGTGGGAAGATGCATCCGAAAGAATCTGTTCCTCCCCCGTTCTGTAGCAATAGAGGATGATAGACACGGGAACCTCACTCGTCTCGTCCAGTTTTTTGCCTTGAGCGCTTTTGACCTCCTGTATATTTCCCGAGGCCACCACCTGAAGTTTTCCGTCCACGTCCATGATCAGTCCGGCGTATTGAGCACCTGCATTTTCGATTAAAATTTTCAGTAAGGTCTGCATCAAACCTTCCAGACGAATTTCACCCGAAATCGTAGTACTCGCCTTCATCAGCGTGTGCATATCGAGCATACCCGAGTGCCGATCACTGCTCAAGCTGACGCCCGATCTGAGCGATTGACTGCCGCTGTTACTTAAATACTCCAACTCACTCGTCAGCATTTTGGCTTTGGCCGTCGCTCCCCAGTAGTGATATGCCTGGTGGGCACGGGTAAAAAACAATTGAGCCTGCATGGGGTGGCCGGCCAACTTTAAATACCTTCCCCCCAACTCACAGGCCATGGCCTCAATCTGAACATATTTTTCCGAACTGGCTCCCTGGATTCCCCGGTCCAACAATTCCAGAGCTCGTCCTTTTCTACCTTTAACGGCCTCGTATCCGGCATTTACAATCCACTTCATGTGTTCGTAATTGGCCGGACTCGTTTTGGCCCATTTTTTGAGATTGGCCAGATTCTTCTTAAGTTTTTTCCGGTAGCGACGGGACTGGTTTTCCAATGCGTGATAAATAAAAGCAAGGGATTCGTAAAAGGTAATAAATGTGAGTTCGGGCAATCCCAGGA
>SKYC01000237.1 GCA_007128085.1 Saprospiraceae bacterium
GAACTTTTTTAATCAAAAATTTCACAAAGGTGAATGATTAAAATAAGTTGCATGCGAGTTCCTGAATGTATTCAAATTTTTTGCATATTTTATGCAAGCAAAAAATTTTAAACAGATGAAAATATTGGTACTTACCGATCATCAAAAGCACAGCGACCAGAATTCGGTTTACGGGCTGGTGTATGCATTGAGACAGAGAGAACCCGAAGCGCGTTTTTATATCGCTTCCCGTGCGGTCGGTGCCAACAGTGATTTTTTTTACCACTTCAATTCCCGCGAGCTTCAAGTGTCTGAAGCGCAGAATGGTTTTTATTTCAATGAAGCCGAGAAATTTTTTACCCAAGGCGCAAAAAAAATGAAGCTGGAGGAATTTGACTGGATATTGTTGCGTTTGCCGAGGCCCATCCCCACTGGTTTTTTCGATTTTTTGAGAACGGAATTCAGTGAACAACACATCATTAACCGGCCTACGGGAATAGAGCGGACGAGCAACAAGCTCTTTTTACTCAATTACCCGCAGTGGTGTCCACCGATGAAACACTGTCGCTCAGTGGAGGATATACTAAATTTTGCCGAACAATTTCCAATCGTATTAAAACCCCTGGAGAGCTATGGCGGTCAGGGCTTGATCAGAATCGAGGAGGAGCGGGTATGGGAGGAGCAAAAGACCATCGATCGGGACGCATTTATCCAGCGACTTCGACAGGTCGAAAGCGTCGATTACCTGGCCATGAAATACCTGAAAAATGTAAATATGGGGGACAAGAGAATACTGGTCAGCAACGAAAATATTTTGGGTGCTACACTTAGAAAACCGCCACCGGGCTCCTGGTTGTGCAATGTGTCTCAAGGGGGAACCTCTCACGAAGTGGAACCGGACGAGAGAGAAATTGAGATTCTCAACGACCTGATACCCGATATGCGAAGGATGGGAGTGATCCTCTTTGGAATAGATACATTGGTGGGTGACGACGGGCTTCGGTATTTATCCGAGATCAACACCTTGAGTCTGGGCGGACTGACTCCGGCAGACAGAGCATCCGGAAAACCCATTTTAGACAAAGCCGCCGAAGGCATTTGGAATTTTATAAATAAAAAATCATGAAAGAGGTAAATCAGCCCCCCATCATCCGGGAAATTGACTTTGATGCCCTGGAAAGTGGAAAAACGCATAAATTGTGGTTGAAGTTGATCGACGATCCACTGGGGAATCCGGTCGCTGTACCCGTAGTCATTATCAAGGGAAAGGAGCCGGGGAAAGTTCTGGGCATTACCGCGGCGGTTCACGGCAATGAAATCAACGGAATACCGATCATTCAAAGAATGCTCAGAAAAGTGGATCCCGCCGAGTTGAAGGGAATCATCCTCGCCGTTCCGGTGGTCAATATACCATCATTTGAGAGAAAAAAAAGAAGGTTTGTAGACAATGTGGATCTCAATCACATCATGCCGGGAAATAAAAAAGGCAATGTTAGCCAGGTATACGCCTATCGATTTTTTCACAAAGTGATTAAAAATATCGATTATTTGTTGGATCTGCACACAGCGAGCGGGGGGAGGATTAATTCTTTTTACGTCAGAGCGGATATGAAAAACAAAATTGCCTCCAAACTGGCCAAACTCCAAAATCCCGATATCATCGTGCACAATCCACCGGCCGATGGGACGCTCCGCGGAGCTGCAAATGCCTTGAATATTCCCGCTATTACGCTGGAAGTAGGCAATCCCAATGTTTTCCAAAACAGCATGATAAAGACGGGCATCACCGGTTTGTTTAATGTGATTTACCAGTTGGGTATGCTGGATGGGGAGATAGTTCCCGACCATAGTCCGGTCATTCGCTGCTCCAGCTCCTATTGGCTGTATACCAACAGAGGTGGAATCCTCACCGTTTTGCCGTCCACTACCAAAATCGTAGAAAAAGGGGAAAAGGTGGCGGTACTCAGAGACATCTTTGGATCTATAATCGAGGAGTATTTCAGCCCGGAGCGCGGAGTGGTCATTGGGAAAAGTGTCAGTCCGGTCAATCAATCCGGAGGGAGAATTCTCCACCTCGGATTGCTGAGAAAATAATCCGGTTTACCCATTGAAAATTTTGTCCGACAACGTTGGGAGAAGGAATTAAAAAACCGGACAGGGGAGAGAAGGGACGAAATCGGTATCGCTAAAGTTTTTACCTTAGTGATACAAAAACAACTTGAATGACCATACAGGAATTGACAGAACGATCATTCGAAAAGGCCGTTTTGATTGACTTTTGGGCGGAATGGTGCGGCCCCTGCAGAACGTTTACACCCGTTTTGGAAAAGACACTTTCAAAATTTTCTAACCACATCCAACTCGAGAAAATAGATGTAGATAAAAGCAGGAGTCTGGCCGCTCAATTCAGGATACAGAGTATCCCCACCATAGTTCTCTTAAAAGACGGAAAGGTGGCGGGAGTATCACAAGGGGCGATGTCTGAAACCCAATTGGAAAGTTGGTTAAAAGAGCAGCTGCCGGATTTGATAGAAAACGTAGATGAGAGCGATCTCACTGAGGTCCTGAAAAACTTGCCCCCCATTCCGGATGAGCAGAGACTGGAAATACTCAAAAGAGTGCTTTCTGAAAACCCGGATGACCCGGAAGTAGAATTGGAATACCTGCGCAGCCTCGTTTTTAACGATCCGCAAGAAAGCCTGGTGGAGATTGAAAAATTTAACCAAAAGGAGGAAGGAAACTGGTTGATCAGTCTCTTCAAACTCCTGGCGGAGTTCCTCTCCTGCAAACCCGAAGAAATAGAAGCCCGGGGAAGCGAACAGCTTTCGACTTTTTACCGCGCGATCAAAGACGGAAATTTGGAGCAGGCCGCTGAGAAAATGACCGAATTCGCTTCAAAGGGATTTACCGAAGAGCAGGAATTGGTTAAAAAAACAGGAGTGGCCTTTTTTGCTACCCTGGGGGATGCCCACCCCGCCAGTCAGAAATACCGGAAGTTGTTCAATATGTATTTGAGTTGACTTTATTCCGAATATTAGGCTTTTTTAAGTTTTTCGCACGTGTCCCCTCGCCAACCAGTTGGGGGTACGACAATTTATTGGCGAGGGGGCAAAGCAACTCGTTGGTGGAAGAGGGATTTACCACGCCTTGGCGTGGGTAAGACGCAAAGGTTACATCTATCGATTGAGTTTAAATGGAGAGTTTCATTCCTGACGGATGTTGAAGATTAAAGAAGTAGTCGAAAGTCAAAAGTTGGAAAGTCGAAAGTAGTCAAAGTCAAAAGTCGAAAGTTGGAAGATGGGAGAGGGAAGATGGAAGGTGGAAGAAATGAGGATGGTAGATGGAAGATGGAAGGTGGAAGAAATGAGGATGGTAGATGGAAGAGGGAAAACTTTGGCGAGTTGAATAGGGAGTTTCCACTAAAAAATCAGAGAAATCAATAAATCACAAAAATCAGCGGTCCAGACAATGAGTGAGGATTGAAAGACGCCAAGTGAATATACCACGCATTGGTGTGTCCAAGGGAACTTGCCACGTTCAGTGCAAAAAAGCCAAGCCTTCCCGAAGCTAAAAAAAATTTCATTTCCAATTTTCAATTGTCCATTTTCAATAATAATTAAAAGTATTGTTCGATAGTATAAAAAAACAGTCAACCCTATTTCATGAGGCTTCACACCCCCAATCACCAATCACCAATCCCCAATCACCAATCACCAATTACCAATAAACCATTAACCATTATCACCCCTCCCTTCCCGCTTTTTTTTATATTTGTAGCTCATTAGAAAATTTACAAGGTAAATTTGAAGTCAATATCTGTGTTTTTTATGCAGCCTAAAGCCAATACCATTGGAACCGTATTTGGATGCGAAGACACCCGAATATTGAATTTCCCGACTGCAATTAATCGTTCCTAAAAAATTTAAATCAATGAAAAAGCTTTTACTTTTTACCGCCTTCCTGACTTTTACAACAGTCAGTGTTTTTGGACAAAATACTCTCACGCCCGAACTCCTATGGAAGTTGGAGCGGCTGAGCCTGCAGGATATGTCTCCCGATGGTAAGTGGGTGGTATATGGACAGGCGAGATTTGAGGTATCCGAAAACAAGGGCCAACAAGACCTCTTTTTGTTGTCCACAGAAGACGGGAGTTCAAAAAGAATTACTGCTTTCGAATCCTATGAGGGCAATGCGCAGTTTAGGCCGGACGGAAAGAAAATCGGCTTTTTAATGGGCGGCTATCTGTGGGAAATGAATCCCGACGGTACGGATAAGAATAAAATATCCGATTTCACCATGCAGGGGTTTAAATACGCACCCTCCGGTGACCGAATTCTCTTTTATAAGGAGGTGCAATACGGAAAGACTACCGAAGACCACCATCCCGATTTGCCAAAAGCAGAGGCCAGAATTATTGACGACCTCATGTACAGACATTGGGATCAATGGTACGAGGGAAAACACAGGAATGTTTTTTATATGGACTATAAGGATGGCGAGCTGGAAGGAGAATATACCAATATCATGGAAGAACCCTACGACAGCCCGATGAAACCTTTTGGGGGACTCTCTCAGGTCAATTGGAGTCCCGATGGAACCCAAATTGTGTATACCTGTAAAAAGAAAAGTGGAGTCGACTACACCTTATCGACCAATTCCAATATCTACCTCTACAATATCGAAAATGGTCAAACCAGCAATCTATCGGAGGGAAATGAAGGCTATGACCGGGATGCTGTTTTTTCTCCGGATGGCAGATATCTTGCGTGGAACAGCCTGGAAAGGGACGGCTACGAATCGGATCGGTACCGCATTCATTTACTGAATATAGAAACAGGGGAAAAGAGAGAATTGACCGAGGGATGGGAAATGAATGCGAGAGGCCCTCAATTCAGCAATGACGGAGAGACGATTTATTTTACCAGTGGGGTAGAAGCTACCTTCCAGATATTCTCCGTGGACATTGAAAGTGGTGAAAGGAGACAAATCACCGATGGCATTCACAACTACTACGGCTTTGCGACTCACAACGATTTTTTAATCGGTGAAAAGTCGACCATGTCCATGCCCAACGAGTTGTTTAAAGTGGACATCCAAACAGGTGTAGAGGAACAGATCACGCATGCCAATACCGACCTGCTTAGCAACATTGAACTTGGAGAGGTTAAGAGCGAATGGGTAGAGACGACCGATGGAAAGCAAATGCTGGTGTGGATGATCTATCCTCCCGGTTTTGATCCCGATAAAAAATACCCGACCATACTGTATTGTCAGGGAGGCCCTCAGTCCCCGGTAAGCCAGTTTTTTTCCTACCGATGGAACTTCCAGATGATGGTATCTGATGGGTATATTGTGGTGGCACCCAACCGACGAGGACTGCCCTCTTTCGGACTGGAGTGGAACGAGGACATCAGCGGCGATTGGGGAGGCCAGGC
>SKYC01000320.1 GCA_007128085.1 Saprospiraceae bacterium
ACTGATTTTTTTCCTGCCCCGAGCTAAGCGCTGTAGTATCTCCGTCGCCATTCGCGCCAGCCGTAAAAAGCCAACACATTGTAAATGGTAAAGAGAATGGCAAACAACCACGCCTCTCTGTATACGTAAAGGCCGATATAGGCCGTATTGACCACCACCCAGAGGGGCCAGTTTTCGATTTTCTTTTTTATGAGTAATAGTGTGGCTATCACGGAAAAAACGGTAGTGCCGGAATCCCAGTAGGTCGCCATGGCATCTGTATATTGTCCGAGGTAATACCCTCCTGCCAGGGTCAGCGCAATTCCCGACACCAATATCTTTAGCATTTGAAGGGAGGACAGTGCAGAAATAGGTAGTTCTCCGCCTTCTTCACCGCCTTTTTTCCAATGGTAAAGTCCGACAAAACCCATCACCACATAAAAGAAATTGAGTAGTCCGTCTGCGTACAAACCGTAAGTGACCACGGTAACCCACATCCAGGCAGCACAACTGAGGATTCCCCAGTACCAACATTTCAAGTCGTTGTTGGCCGCGTAATAGATGTAAATGAGCCCACTGAGAAAAGCCACCCACTCTGTCATGGATAAGAGCAAGGTCATATTGGAGTCTTATTCAATGATGAACACTCTGAAGCGGGCTGATCTGACCATTGGGTTTGTATTGGCAATAATATCTATGGTTACTTCTTGTTCGCCTTCTCTGTCAGTAGGATCGTAAACCGCCCTTATTTGTCCTTTCTCACCGGGTGGAATGGGTCTGGAAGGCCATTCGAGTTCTGTGCACTCACAGGCGGTTGCAAAATCGATGATGAGATCCACCTCTCCGGTATTGACAAACTCAAAAATGTGTTCCGGCCGATCCGATTTTTTGATCAGTCCAAAATCGTGAAATTGTTTTTCAAACTGGATATTGGCGAAGCGCTCTGCACTTTGCGTTTCTGTCCTTGGGGAAGAAGTTCCATCGGGGATCGAATCGGTGGCTGTTTTTCGAAAATGAGCATAGGCCTGAATTCCACCGAACTCGGGTGCATGCAAAGCCAATCCACTTTTCTGTTGCAATTTAAAAATCATGTCCCAATCGGGAGAGGGTATAAACTCGGAATCGTCCACACTTCCCTGTGGGGTATCGCCCCTCAATTCAATCCGCTCCTTGCGAATTTCAATGGTGGTAGGCCCTTCGAGTATAGTGAATTCGGTTCTTCTGTTAAGTCGGTGTTCTTCTTCGGTGCACTCCACATTCGGTTTGCAGTGATTCAGAATTTTGCTTTCACCATAGCCCACCGCTTTGATGCGGTCTCTTTCAATGCCCTTATTCACCAGGTATTCTTTGGCGGAATTGGCACGCCTCTGTGAGAGGTTCATGTTGTAGGACGGGTTTCCACGCGAGTCTGTGTGGGCCGCCAGTTCAATGACCATATTGTCGTAATCCTCCATCAATTCGAAGAGATAGTCCAGGTCTTTTTCTGCCTCGGGCAGAATTTGGTCATCGTCAAAATCGTAATAGATATTGCTGAGTCTGATGGGTTCATTGATGGAAACAATGTCGAATACCGGATCTCTTTCGAGCAGGAAAAACTCCCTTTCAAAAGTGGTATTCTCGGTAAGTCCCACGGTATTCACATCAATGGAATCGCTGTAGTAATCGTCTCTTTCGATAATAATTCTGTAGGAACGCTCGGGTTGAAGCGGCACATTATACGTATTGCCCTCTTCGTTGGATGCACTGATTTCATTGACCACCTCGCCTCTTCGTATCTCCTGCAATTTAATGGAGGATCCGAAAAGCGGTTCGTTATTTTCGTCCAAAACAGTGGCTAGGTAATTCACTTTAACGTCCTCCACTTCTATTCTAAAAATGTCATCGCAACAGCTCTGGCTGCGGGAAGTGCGCTTTCGGTCGTAGGGTCGGTTGGAAACCACAAATCCATTTTTTTCGTTCTCGTCCATTCTCAGGTAAAAATCGTCGTAGGGCGAGTTGATTCCCGGCCCTTTGTTGACGGGGTCGCTCCATCGCGTTCCATCCCATGTAGAGACGAAAACATCCAGACCACCCATTCCGGGGTGACCCTCGGAGCTAAAGTAGAGTTTTCCATCGATGTAAAAGGGGGTCACTTCATCGCCGGCCGTATTGATTACAGATCCCAGACTTACCGGCGAACCGTAGCGGTTACCTCCCTGGTGAGTGGCGTAGTAAATATCGTATCCACCGCGGCCACCATCCCGGTCAGAAGAGAAAAAGAGCACTTGATTTCCAAACAATTCTCCGGGGGCAGGATGTGTAGCAATCCAGTCTCCGTTGACACCTTCGAGGCGTTGGGGTGCTCCCCAGTCTGTACCGTCGTAGGTGCTCATAAATATCTCACTTTCCACCAGCAATTCTCCCTGCAATTGGGATCGGGTGAAGAACATGGTACCTCCATCTCTTGAAAAAGCGACATTGCCAGTGTGATAATTTTCTCTGTTGATGCGGTGGCGGAGGCGTTCTCCATTGCCCCATCCATCGTCCTGTTTGGGCGCTGAAAAGATTCTGAGAAAATGGGGTTGTTCGTCTTCCGAATAGGTAATTCGACTTCTTCTGTTAAAAGTAGCGTAATAGAGGTTGCCATCCGGACCGACTGCGGGGGACAGATCGGTAAGGCCACTGTTCACTTCCTCACCCAGCGCCGTGACAAATAAGTCGTCCGGTTGTTCCATGCCCCTGGTAACTTCCATTCCCAAAAGTTCTCGTTCAGCGCGGTCCTTCATTTCAGAATCGTCGGTCAGTTCCATAAACTCCAGGAACATTTCCCTGGACTCTTCCTCTTTTCCCAAAATGCGCAAGGTTCTGGCGAAATAAAATCGGTCCTCGACGTAGAAGTTGTATTCATCTCTGGATATATAGCGATCAAACCAACGCTCGGCGCGCTCGTAATCGCGGAGCAGGTAATTCAATTTCGCCAGGTGCGGTAGCAACTGTACGTCTCTGCTGTCCCGGTAGCATTCCTGGAACATATCGAGCGCATTGAAATAGTCGTGTTTTGCGTACAACTCGTGTGCGAACTCCAACTTCATTTCATAAGTCGGCTCTGAGAGTGGCTGTGCAGTGGCCACGGTGAAGGTCAGCAACAGAAAACAACTGACCAGTGCGGATTGAAAAAAATTCGTCATGAAGAAATTATTTAGATGTTATTTTTACCCGGTTTAAAACCTGGGACAAAATATAACGGGATCTGCCTCAGGTTTTTTATAAATTTTTACGATATAATTGGCAGCAACTTCAATGCCTCCAAAGTAATTGGCTGCGCTGGCGAGTTCTGAAACGGTAAAGTCGTAGGCCATTCCCACTGTCAGATCACCGAACTGCATTCCAATGAGCACATGTGCTGAATCATCAACACGATAGCCGACTCCTCCGTTCAAATAAACTTCGCGCTCTTCATTTACCAGAAGTGAGCCCCTCAATTGACCCACTACAAGTGTGGCCGGATCGTATTTTTCGTATAAAAAACCGGGGGTAATGGTGAGTTGATCGTTGACTTTGTAATCCAGGTAACCGTGAGCGGTAAACCTCATAGCGAGGCGTCCGGCACCACCGCCGGCAAGACTCAATCTCGGTCTGTTGAGGTGTTTGGCACTGAAACCCACCTCCATAAAGGTGCGCTCGCTGAAGTTGGTCTTAAAAATAAGCCCACCGGCATACTCCTGAGCACTTTCCGTTTGATCGTCCAGCATGCTTTGAATGGGGTCGTTTTCACCCAGAATATTGGCCTCGCTGTTGTAGGCATCTATATCTCTGATTCTCTTCCCAATGGCTCCGGTCTGAAAACCGAAAACGAGATAACTGTTGGCAGCCTGACCCAATGCCAGATGATAAGAACCACTCAGCAAAAAGCCACCGGTCTGCAAACCAAGTGCACCCGCTCTGTCAACAAACATCGTTCCTCCGGCTCCCACCCAGTCCTGATCTCTGAAACCTTTTATGACGGGTGCATCCACGTAAATACCCGGAGTGCTGAAGGCATCGGGGGTAATAGAGGAGTACTGGTTTCTGTAAATTCCGCCCACCCTGAAGGTCCCGTTAAAATCACCGGTCTTTGCGGGGTTGAGCAGTAAGGGCATCATTTCGTACTGCGTCCAATGCACCTCTTGAGCTCCAAGGAACTGAAAAACAAAAAACAAGGTAACAACACAACCCACTATATATCTGATCATATCTGCATCAATTACATTCGAAATATTAAAGGTAACAACTTTTCCAAAAGTGCTACAAAGTTAACACATTCTTTAACAATTTTTTGGTTTAAAGTTGCTTGCAAATAACTGAAAAGCAATCTTTAGGAATCTCCCGATATCACATCGACGTACAATTCAAGAGTTTTTTGCGCCATGAGTTCGGGCAAAAAGGATTCTGAGACCCTTCGAAACCCCTCCCGGGTCACTTTTTCCCGCAACTCGTGATCCGTCAATAGCAACAAGACGCCCTCTGTCAGTTTGCCGGTGTCTTTTACGGGTGCTAAAAAGCCGGTTTTGCCGTGATCAATCAACTCTCCCACCCCACCGGCATCGGTCGCTACAACAGGTATTTTTCGGGCCAGTGCATCCAGGAGGGTCGTTCCGAGACCTTCTGATGAGCTGGTAAAAAGAAACAAATCGAGTTCACCGAGGTGTTTTTTTGCCCCTTCTATATATCCGGGAAAGTGGATTTTATCTTCCAGTTTCAAATCCCTTACTGCGTCTTGTACTTCTTTGAATTTAGCGGAGTTGCCTCCACCTATCCAGACAAAAGTCAAATCCCCCCTTTTTTTCAGCAATTGTGCTGCCGCTTTAATAAAGGTAAGGGGATCCTTGTGGTCGTCTACCGCTGAGATGTTTCCGATCAGCCGATCCGTGGTTTTTACACCCAACAACTCCCTCAAAGAGCCTTCCTGGTCGCCTTCCGGTTTTTTAGGCAGGTCCACCGCGGAATAAATCACCACTGCTTTATCAGGTTTTTTCAAGTAATTGGCTGCGATGGATTTAATTTTTTTTGAGACACAAATCACCGCCTTCACAGATGGATGGTCGTACTTCCACCGGGTCAACTTTCCATCTTTGATCGGATTGTCCACTCTCCGGTGTGCGACCACCTTGGCACGGCAACCGAAAATACTGCAACACAAGACAGCGAGGCTGTGGGATTTGGCATCGTGCGCATGAATGACATCGATTCTGTTTTTACGACAAAAACGCGACAATCGAAAAGCATCTACCATTGTCCATGGTTGTCGGTGCAAAAGTCGCAAAGGTTTGAGGCCGCTTTTTTCCATTTTTTCAAAAGCCACCCCTTCGGGAAGAAATACCCACTGCCGAACGGATAATTTTTCAAGTTCTCTAAAAAGATAAAACAACTGCTGTTCTCCCCCCCTCCACTGGCGTGCGGAAGA
>SKYC01000374.1 GCA_007128085.1 Saprospiraceae bacterium
CAATCCGGCATCTCTGAACACATTCGCATAGCGCTGTGTGGTATGCATCAATGGCTGTGAGTTGGCCGCTCCCCTCTTCAAGAGTCGCTTTTTCTCTTTTCTCCCCTTATCTACTACACAAACAGGCACCCCCCCAATACTAAAAAAAGTCCGAAGCACCTTGGATCGAAGAGAATCGTGAAGATCAATGACGGTGTCATAGGAATTATTTCGAAGATCCCGGTAAAGCCTTCTCAGGCCCAAAATACCTTTGTGGCGTTTTTTTAAATCTACTTCCGGAAATCCAAGTCGCTCGTTCTCTTCAAAAAAAGACCTAAAAAAAGGGCGCGTCAGAAAATCGATCTCCAGATCCGGATTGGCCTCCAAAACAGTTTTAATGACCGGGGAAGTCATGGCCACATCTCCCATGGCGGAAAACCTGATTGCGAGAACCCTTTTTTTTATCCTTTTTTCCATGCTAAGAAATACTGCCCTGTGAAAATTCTACAGACCGGCCATTCCGCCATTCAATACTAAACTCCTAAGCACGCTCTCCATCGGTCCAACACTCAACCAGCCGAAAAAGATCTTATGGTGCCAGTTCAAATGACTAAAAACCCAGACTGGATTACTGTTTTTTCCCGTAAAGAACCGGATTCAGGGTCTCGTCATTATACATTTTCATTTGGTGGTAGACTCTGGCAATGCGCTCGCCGGATTGTATGTCTTCAATCAACTGATCAATGGCCAGGCAAAGGTCTTTTTGCTGTTCTTTCAAGGTATTCAACTTCCTCATACAAGCTGCCTTGTGGTCATTTTCCGCATCCGCTCTTCCGGCCTCAATATTCATGTGGAAAATTTTGAGTGAGAGAATGGACAATCGGTCAATGGCCCAGCCCGGACTTTCCGTATTGATTCTTGCCGAAGGAGAAAACGCCTCCGGTCCGATGGCTCTGAGCAACTGATCGTCCAGTTTTTCTACCGTTTCAGTACGGTGCTGATTGGACTTATCGATGCGTCTTTTTATCTCCATCCCGTAATCCGAATCAATGTGCGGATCCCGGACGATGTCTTCCAAATGCCATTGGACAGTATCTATCATGCATTTATCGTAAAGAACTGCTCGGTAATCATCCTGATCATAGGGATTTTCAGGGCGGTGGTCTACATCGTCCCTGATGTGGTAGTCGTCTATAGCCCTTTCAAAGACACGGACCATTTCACGGGAATTCCAATCTGACATATACTTGAGTTTTTTTTGCAAAGATAAGACAATAAACGGGTTTGTAAAACGGGCTAGAGGGGTTGCCTGGACTTGAGCTTAAGAGCGTATAAATCCAGTCGGCGGTCCTTCAGATTGCGCACACTGCCATAGTTGTGCAATTCGTTGAGCAGAGTCAGATCGCAATCCGCCAGCAGAGTCATCTCTGTATTGGGGGTGGTTTGTGCCTTAATTCCGTCGGAGGGAAAAGCAAAATCAGAAGGAGTGAATACAGCGGACTGGGCGTATTGAATGTCCATATTGTTGACTCTTGGTAAATTGCCTACGCACCCGGCCATAGCGACATAGCACTCGTTTTCAATGGCTCTTGCCTGGGCACAACGCCTCACTCTCATATAGCCGTTTTGAGTGTCCGTCAAAAAGGGAACAAAAAGTATTTTCATATCCTGCTCGGAGAGCAATCTGGAAACTTC
The DNA here is from genome assembly GCA_007128085.1 of Saprospiraceae bacterium. Taxonomy (GTDB): domain Bacteria; phylum Bacteroidota; class Bacteroidia; order Chitinophagales; family Saprospiraceae; genus PWJY01. Next base: position 1,675 of record SKYC01000374.1, read on the forward strand.
GGGAAACTCCACGTCGTAACAAATCAAAACACCGATCTTTCCGCAATCTGAATCCATGGTTTGCAGTATCGTTCCACCGGACATGCCCCAGTTAGAAACTTCTGAAGGAGTAATGTGCAGTTTGGTATAGCGCTCATAGGTTCCGTCCCTGCGACAAAAATAACCCACATTGTAGAGTTTATCTCCATTCACCAATGGCATGCTGCCGGTAATGATATTGATGTTGTAAGAAATGGCAAATTCCAGCATCTTATCCCGCAGGGGTTCCGTGTACTGCGCGAGTTCCCGAATGGCTTTGGCCTCAGACAGGTGATTGTATGGAGCCATAAGTGGAGCATTAAAAAGTTCGGGAAACAAAATAAAGTCCGATTGATAACCACTCACTGCATCCACAAAAAACTCAACTTGTTCACACAGTGCCTCCACAGATTTAAAAGGCCTCATCTGCCACTGCACCAGTCCTATTCTGACCACTTCCTTTGGCTCGTTAACCAGATTAGGCGTTTCCTGGTAGTATATATTGTTCCACTCGAGTAAGGTGGCAAACTCCATTGAATCCTTGTCCTCGGGCATGTAGTTTTTCAGAATTTTTTTGACGTGAAAATCGTTGGCCAACTGAAAAGAAAGGGTGGGGTCGTGAATCTCCTTCATCCTCACTTTTTCGATGTAATTTCTCGGACTGACCTTTCCCGCATAGGCTTTGTATCCTGGAATGCGCCCTCCTGCAATAATGGCTTTTAGGTTGAGATTTTCACACAATTCCTTCCTGGCGTCGTACAGCCTGCGGCCCAGTCGCATCCCCCTGAAGTCCGGATGAACAAACAAATCAATTCCGTACAGTACATTGCCCTTGGAAGTGTGGGTGCTAAAAGTCTCGTTTCCCGTGATTTTTTGATAACTGTGGTTGTCTCCAAATTTATTGTAATCTACAATTAAACTCAATGCACAGCCCGCGATCTGATCGTTGACCACCACACACAACTGACCTTCCGGAAAGACATCCAATAACTTTTCTATGTGTTTGGACTCCCAATACCCCCCTATCCAGTCCGGATAAGCCTCCATCATCGATTCCCTCAGACCCAGGTAATCCTCTATTTTCAAATTGCGCAAATCAATTTTTATATCTTCCGCCATAATGCTAGTTTGTAAAATTTCCAACCCTAAAGTTACTACTTCCAATGAACACGCCCTCAATGCCCGAGAGTAAAAACCACAAAAAGACCATCCGAAACCGGTTAAAATTCATTGCACCGGAAAAAATATGGCGTCAAAATAGTGGATCAACCCTCAACCAGCAAGGGATTCCTCCGCTTTCATCTGTGACTCGTTTTTCTCATGCAATTCACCATTCCACGATACAAACCTTTGATTCCGGAGACATCTACCGGATCCTTATCAACGACTCAATTGCTTTTTAAGAGGTTTGTTGACAACAAAACCACACAGTAATTTGTGCATCCACCCGACCCTTGTCCCCGGCCGAAAAAAATGAGACGGGAACCAGATTTTTTATCCGAAATTTTTCTACGGCCTACCGAAGGCAAAAAAATCCTTAAATTTACATTTCGTTTTTCCGAATTAACATAGCAAACAGAAAAGCGATCCTGAAAAAGCGGAAAACGTCTGTATTTAAAAAAAAAGTGGCTAATCCGAATGTTTTAATTAAAACCGGCAGCATTGAAGGGGTCATTTTAAGGTCTGCAATGCGGGCCGATCCATTAGAAAATTTAACCAACCAATATGGATACGGGAATCCAGTGGAAGTCGATATTTAATCTCAAATCACTGTTATTTACACTGACGGGGGTTTTTTGTGCGGTGGTGGCCCTGAAGGGTTTTATGCTTCCCAACCATTTTCTGGACGGCGGAGTAACCGGTGCCTCCATTCTCCTGGAGGATATACTCGGCATTCACATCAGTGTATTGATTGTGGTATTCAATCTTCCTTTTCTCATTATTGGTTACCGAAAAATCGGAAAGACCTTCAGCATTCACGCCCTGATTGCTATTCTCTTACTGGCCGTATTGTTGTACTTTATTGAAATTCCCATGGTGACTTCCGACAAAGTATTGATTGCGGCATTTGGGGGATTTCTAATCGGCTTGGGGATCGGCCTGGTGATAAGGGGTGGTGGAATAATTGACGGTCTGGAAATACTCGCAGATTACACCCATAAAAAGTCGGGGTTTACCACCGGCGAAATCATTCTCGCACTCAACTCTGCCATGATACTGGCCGTAGCTTATGAGTATGGAATTGAAACCGGAATGTACTCCATCCTCACTTATTTTACTGCCATGAAAACATCGGATTATGTGGTCGATGGTTTTGAGGAGTTTACCGCTTTGAGCATCGTTTCCTCCCGGGACGAAAAAGTCAAAAATTTGCTGGTCAATAAAATGGGGAAGGGAATCACGGTCTACAAGGGCGAGCGCGGCTATCTTCCGGGTGCTTATGATCAACACCAGGAGTGCGAAATCATCGTAACGGTCATTACCCGGCTCGAGGTTTACAACCTGGAGAGGGAGATTTTAGCCGTAGACCCCAAGGCTTTTATGTATGTACAGAGCATTAAAGAAGTAAAAGGAGGGCTGCACAATCGATCTTTTTCCCGTGAACTGGAAGGTCAGGATCGCTCTTAATCCGAGTTGAGTCAATGACACTTTTTTTTCGGACCCTTTACTATCCCGTATTCGGTCCAGGTTTTATTCCCTTTTTTGGTCTCCTCTCTTATGGATAAGTTTTTACGGATGGACGCCTCTGTTTTATAGCCTCTGGGATGGTCGAGATGAATGCAAATAGCCGAGTACCTGATTTGTTTGGATGTAATTCCATAATTAATCAATCGCTCACCAAGCTCTCTGTCTTCACCCCCGTATTGCATGCGTTCATCAAATCCATTGACCTCCATTATATCCGCCTTCCAACCACTTGCATTGTGGCCATTCCAGCTCGCTCTCGTGCGAGTCAGACGATTTAATAATTTCCTGATTGGTTCGCGGGAAGTAAATTTTAAGTTTTTTATGGAGGTTCTCATTCCCCTTTGCTTCAACCATCCCAAATCAAAACACTTCTGTTGTTGAATATCTGAAAAATCGATTGATTTCGATATGGACATCGGGAGTTTGTGGTATCCTCCTGATAAAAAATAACCCGGTTCCCTGTATCGCATATGAACTTTTAGAAAATCACTCCTGGGAATACAGTCCCCGTCACTCATCAGCAAATAATCTGCCCGGGAAGCCAAAATGGCTTTGTTCAGGATTTTGGTCTTTTGAAACCCGTCATCCTCTTGCCAGACATGTGTAACCGGAAAATCAACCCTGTTCGCAAAGTCCGCAATCAGTTCTTTGGTCTCCACGCCCGACCCATCGTCTGCTATTACCAGTTCAAAATCCTTAAATTCCTGAACTCTGTACCCCTCCAGTGTTTTGGATAGCCAATCGGGCGCATTGTACGTGCTGATGATTACAGATATTTCAGGCTTATTGCTCATATCAAATACTGGGTTATAACCCAAAGGGAGTCGGGAATCCTGCTGGTGAGCAAAGATACCATTTTTCAAAAAAAACAGAAAGTCTACCAGCCGGAAAGAAAAGTCAATACGTCACAAAAAAATATTAAATCTGCCTTTTTTTCAACTTTTTAGGCTTTTAAAAGTTGTTTTTTTATAAGTTAGGATCCAGAAAGGTGACTTCAAAGGATTATGACCTGC
>SKYC01000367.1 GCA_007128085.1 Saprospiraceae bacterium
AAGCGCTGTTTTGAATGCCTCTGTGATGTCGATTTCCAAAAAGGTTTTCGTTGTCGTGATGCGTGTAGTTCCAAATAAAACCCATCGACTGCGAAGGATTGGAAAAACCCGCATAACCGAGTTTACCAAAAATTTCCCAACGCCTCAATTCAGAATCTATTCGGTACGGGGTCTCCGATACTTCGGAAATCTGCCCCCCACTGATATTGTCATCCACCATGAACACATTGAATTGGCCAAAAACTTCATCGCTCTCGTAGAACAAGCGATACATGAAGGAGTAATGCTCCTTCAGCGGCATGTCGAGAAAACCGTTGTCTGTCTTATCGATTTCATTTTGCATTCTGTTGGAGTGCATCAAAATACCCGTGCTCCAGTTCTCATTGATTCGGGTATTCAGGTGGACATTGGCTTCCATCCGCCCGGTGGTGGCGGCGAAAAGATTGACAAAAAGCGTGGGGGAATTGTAGGGCTTCAACAGTTCAGTATTGATTTTTCCCGTCAGTCCTTCGGTACCACTCAAAACCGTACTGGCTCCTTTGGCGATCTGTATACTCTCAATCCAGGGGCCCGGAATAAATTCAAGCGCCCAGGGATAAGACAAATCCTGATAATTGGGACGGTTCTCAATTTGCAATTGTGTGTACAATCCTCTGAGACCCAACATCTCCATTTCCTTGATTCCGATCAGTGAATTGCTCGACCCGACATTGATGGATGCATTGGTTTCAAAACTTTCGGAGAGATTACAACAGGCCGCCTTTTTTAATTCGCAGGAACTGATGTGCTCTATATTCTGATTTGAAAGAGTACTTACTCTGTTGTCCGATAATCGAGCCCGCACTTCTACGACTTCAAAAGAAGTGCCTTCGTTCAGTTTTAGTTCCAGAAATTCATCCTCGGGATTGATTAATACAGTCAGGGTTTCATACCCTACATATGAGATGACCAATTCGTGGAAGTGGTCTTTGGCCGGCAATTCAAAAGCTCCGTTTTGATCTGTATAGGTTCCGGTTTGGTGGTCTTTCCAACGGACAGTGGCACCGATCAGAGGTTCTCCCTCATCGTCTGTAAGCTTTCCACCAAAAGTTTGGGCCATAAGTTCAGGACCCAAAAATATAAGTATAAGGAGTACTATGTTAATTCGCATTTGTTTCGATTTTTCTTTTAAAAAATAAAGTACAGCACCGCCCAGGGGGGGCAGTCCATAAACAAAAGCGAATATTAACAGAGCATTTCTCCATTCAGCAGATAGCGAAAGCCTCGTGGCTTGACTTCTCTCTCCGGATCGTCCGGACCGAGCGCTGAATGTTCGGCAGGTAAAATTTTAAGTGAGGAAAAAAGTAGATAAAGAGGTATGTCAAATCCCTTTAATTGTTGATCCAATTCACTGAGTGAATTATTGACAAGTGCTCCATCCAGATCGATGCCCAGTTCCAGGGCTCCTTTGGGAGCGTGACAAGTTTTGTCCCCGTGCCATTCACCCTCTCCCAATTCACAGACTTCGGAGGAATCTTCACAACAGCTTGGAGCATCGGACTGACACTCATCTGAATGGCATTCTTTTTCAGCCGTCAGTGCAAAATGAGTCTCTCCGGTACAAAGGCAATGAATGGCGTATACCGAAATATGAACCTGTGACAACAACAGTATTGTCGAGAGGAACACCAACAGACTTTTTTGAAATGCATTCATTGCCGCAAATATATCACTATCAACAATTTAATGCAATATTTAGTGCATTTTTGTCGGTTTTTAAATTAAAAAAGGGGGGCAAAAGCTGGAAGAGACTGCTCCGGCAAAATTTGGATGCACGTAAGATGCGCCCGGAATCCGGTAAATTGAAGCAGATAAAAAGGCGGGGATGGAGTGCGTCAGACGTTCAGTTCTCTCATGTGCTCGTTGCTGCTGAATATTTCCTCGTATATGTGCTTGAGTTGGTTGTCCGTTTCGGATTCACTGTTGAGTATATCGCGCAGGGTGATTTTGTCCAGAATTTTATCCAGGGAGGCCTGAACCACCCGCCAAAGTGACCTCAGAGAACAATCGACCGAATTGGAGCAAAACTTATTATTTCCGGAGTGTTGCTTGCAGAATGAACTGTCGTAAAGCACACCTCCCAATGCCTTAAGGGCATCGTTGATGGTGATTTCCTCGGCCGGTCTCGCGAGTACATAACCACCTTTGTGTCCACGGTTGGAGTTTATCAACCCGTGTTTTCTGAGTGCGCGGGTAATTTTTGCGACATAGGAGGCCGACAAACCCTCCATTTCACTGATCTGAGATATACTCAACCCACCCTGTCTGCCCGACTTGGCAATTTTGGCCAAAATTCGAAGTCCGTATTCATCTGAGGCATTGATTTTCATCTTCTCGTGATTTTTCTTAAAAAAATAAATCCATTAAAACATATCCAACGCAAATCTGGCTTCTTCACTCATTTTCTCTTTGGTCCAGGGCGGATCAAAAACGACCTTCAGGTCGACATCCTTCACACCCTCTACCTCCATTACCTTGCTCTGTACTTCCATCGGCAAACTCTCGGCCACAGGGCAGTTGGGCGTGGTGAGTGTCATAATGACTTCCACCAGGCCATCCCCCTTGTCATTGATCTCGTAAATAAGTCCCAGTTCGTAAATATTGACCGGCAACTCCGGATCAAATACCGTTTTTATCTTTTCTATGATTTTCTCTTTCATCTGTTTAAAATTTTACAGTACCTATTGGCTGCAGACGCAAAAATTTGCTTTCCCGCCCTCTTCGAGGTTCACTCACTTGAATGTCCACTGGACATTCACCTTTCAGGATCACTCGTTCACCTTTGTGTCCGGCAGTAAATCTCACGGTCATGCACGTTTCATCTAATCTAATTTTAATCATTGCAACTACCACCCGTACTGAATCACCCGGATTAATTCTCCTCCTGTTTTCCGCTATAGACCAAAGTCGTGGATCTCTTCATCTGTTGAACCATGCTGGCCAACCCATTGGATCGGGTCAGAGACAAATGCTCCCTCAAACCAATCCGATCAATAAAATACAAATCGGCCTGAGCAATATCCTGCGCTGTATGGCCGGAGAGTACCTTGATCAACAAGGCAATGAGTCCCTTGGTAATGATGGCATCGCTGTCGGCTTTAAAAAACATCCGATCACCTTTGCGTTCGGCCCTCATCCATACTCTGCTCTGACATCCCCTGATGAGGAATTCATCTTTTTTGTACTCCTCTTCGATCAAAGGGAGACTCTTACCGAGTTCAATGATGTACTCGTATTTTTGCATCCAGTCATCAAATAAACTGAAGTCCTCTATTATTTCATCCTGAATTTGCTCGATCGTTTCCATGAACTTATCCTTATTGCTCCATTTAAAGGTTCCCACTAATATTCTCCTAATTACATCTTTTCTCTCATCCAAACAACATCGCACCTTTCCGGGCTCTTAAATATCAGGTCAACATCTGTCGCGCTTTGACCAGTCCATCCACCAATCTGTCAATGTCATTTTGATCGTTGTACAATGCCATGGAGGCACGCACCGTTCCGGGAATACCCAGAAAATCCATCAGAGGTTGTGTACAGTGGTGACCGGTACGAACGGCTATCCCCATCTTATCCAGTAAGATACCCAGATCGTAGGGATGTGTGTTTTCGATCAGAAAAGAAATCACCGATGCCTTTTCCGCCGCCTCCCCGTAAATACGGAGGCCGGGGATCTCTTTCAGTTTTTCGGTGGCGTACTTCAGCAATTCCCGCTCGTATTTTACAATTTCCAGCATATCGAACTGTCCAATGTAATCGATGGCTGCTCCCAGTGCAATCGACCCCGCTATATTGGGCGTACCCGCCTCAAATTTAAAGGGCAATTCATTGAAGGTGGTCTTTTCAAAAGATACCGTTTCTATCATTTCCCCACCCCCTTGCCAGGGCGGCATGGCTTCCAGCCATTTCTCTTTTCCCCACAACACTCCGATACCGGTAGGTCCGAACATTTTGTGTCCGGAAAATACATAAAAATCTACCCCTAACTCCTGAACATTGACCTCACCGTGAGAGGTAGCCTGAGCGCCGTCGATTAATACGGGAATGTCGTACCGCCTCGCCAATGCTGAAATTTCTTTTACGGGATTGATGGTCCCAAGGGCATTGGAAATGTGATTGAGGGCTATCATCTGCACCTTTTCTGAAAGCATGTCCTCCAGCGCATCCATCATCAACTCCCCTTTGGAATTGATGGGAACCACCCTGATTTTCATGCCCTTTTCTTCGGCTATCATTTGCCAGGGGACAATATTGGAGTGGTGTTCGAGCTGGCTCAAAATGATTTCGCCTCCGGGTTTAAAAAACTTACCCCCGAAACTCTGTGCAACGAGATTGATCCCCTCGGTTGCTCCCCGTACAAAAATCACTTCCCGACTGTGTTTGGCAGAGATAAAGTCTTTCACCTTTTCCCTGGAGTCCTCGAAAAGTTGGGTTGCGGTCTGGCTGAGCGAATAAACCCCTCTGTGTACATTGGCGTTCTGCTCCCGGTAGTAGGTGTTGATGCAATCGATGACCGCCCGTGGCTTCTGAGAAGATGCAGCACTGTCCAGAAATACCAAATCCCTTCCGTTGACCGTTGTATGGAGTATGGGAAAATCAGTTCTGGCCTCCCGGACCAACCTCTTTTTCAAGTTATGTATAGGGGCGTCCATGGATTATTGTATTTGTCTCAATTTTTTCCTTACCCGCTCAGAGAGCGTATTTTTTATCTCGCCTTCATCCATGGAATTAAAAACCTCTGCGAGAAATGCCACTTTGACGAGCTCTCCGGCATCGGCCTCATCGAGACCTCGGGATTTCAGGTAAAAAAGGATTTCATCTTCCATCTGTCCAATGGTAGCACCGTGGCTGCACTTTACGTCGTCGGCATAGATCTCCAATTGGGGTTTTGAGTCCATCCTCGCGTGATCACTGGCCAAAAGGGTGTTGTTTTGCTGAAAGGCATTGGTTTTTTGAGCGTCCTGCCTCACCAGTACCTTCCCGTTAAAAACTCCCCTCGACCTGCCGGATAAAACGCCTTTGTACCATTCGCGACTTTCGCAATGTGGAATGGCGTGATCCAAAAAAGTCTGGTTGTCAATATGCTGCTGACCGTCGCCCATAAAAAGCCCGAACATATCCGTATCCGTATGACTTTCCAGCAGATGTACCTCGAGATTGTTCCTGGCAATCCTGCTTCCCAAATCCGCTGTCAGGGCATAGAAGTGACTGTTTCCCTCCTGACTGGCTATGAGGTTGTGAATGATGAAGTCACTCTTGCCCATCTCCTGAATTTTGACGTGGTCGGTAGAGGCGTTTTTCTCTACAATCCAGCGCTGAAAAACATTGGCAAAGACGA
>SKYC01000195.1 GCA_007128085.1 Saprospiraceae bacterium
ATTGAGCGACGACATATTACCTGCCAGCGGAGTGTACTACTATCAGTTGGAAGCCGAGGGTTACAGCGCTACCAAGCGAATGATACTGACGGGCAATTAATATTGATCCTGTCAACAGAATAAAACTGCCATTGTGCAGTAGAATAATAAAGGTCCAAATCCCCTCGGGTTTGGGCCTTTTTTTTAATGATTTCTTGGTTTATAGCTGGTTTGGAAGAGCTCCCATGATATATTAAAAAATTTTTATTTGTTATTTTTACACGGAGGGATTGATTATATTTAAAAGTTGTTTAATTTTGTAGTTACTTTATTAACTTTGAACGATAGTAAACTCTAAACCCATGAGAATAAATTTAGATCCTCGAAAGTACAATTGGACTTTAACCATTTTTCTCCTTACCGTTGTATTGGTCTTCAATGCCTGTCGCGACGACGACGATCTCCCACCCATAGACAATTCACCCGACCCTCACACCATATCCTCGGAAGTTGTTGAGGATTGGTATAAGATGTTTATTGATGTATCCAGATACGCCGATGGATATCGACCACCCATAACCTCTCGTAATCTCGGTTATATTGGGCTTGCGGGCTACGAGGCCATAGCTCAATCCACTCCCGGCAAACAATCTCTGTCCGGTCACTACCACAGTCTGGACATACCCTCTATTAAGGAATACGAAGAATACTACTGGCCGGCTGCTGTTAATGCCGCCTACTCTTCTAGCTTTAAATACTTTTTCCCTCATGTCTCAGCCAATTTCATCGATGAAATGGATGGCATGTATAAATCCCATTACAACCATTTTTCCCAAAAACTCACTCCTGAAGTGCTCAAGCGCTCAGAAGATTTTGGAAAATCGGTTGCTGCGGCCATCATCAGTTGGTCCCAAACCGATCATCACGGCGATTATGCCTTCCTGGATCCAACACCCGCTTATGATCCGCCATTGGGCCCCGGTTTGTGGCAGCCCACTCCTCCCGACTTTTTGCCCGGATTGGTGCCCGGATGGGGTAAAGTCCGTCAATTTGCCATCAGCGAAGAAGACAAACTCTCTCCTCCGCCACCTGCGCAATGGAGTGAAAGTCCCGGATCTCAGTTTTTCGTTCAGGCCCTTGAAACAAAAAACACCGTTGAGTCTTTGACCTTTGAACAAAGATGGATTGGTGAATTTTGGAGCGATGATAATTTTTCTTTGACCATGGATCCCGCTTGTCGATGGGTAGCTATTGCTCTTCAGGCATTGGAAATTCGCAGTTTGTCCCTTTCTGAAGCCACTGAATTGATGGCGAAATTGGGTATGGCCCTTGCCGATGCCGGCATCGCTGTTTGGCATTCAAAATATTACTACAATCTGGAAAGACCGGTGGATTATATTCATCGAATCTTCGACCCCGAATGGTTGACCATTTGTTACAATCCCATTACCGGCGACAAGGGAAAATCTCCGCACTTTCCGGCTTATCCAAGTGGACACGCCGGATTTGGAGCGGCAGCGGCAGAAGTTTTGATCGATGTTTTCGGTTTTCACTTTCCAATGACCGATCGAACCCACGAAGGAAGAACGGAGTTCCTCGGAGCTCCCCGACACTTTGATGGATTCTGGGACATGGCTGTTGAAAATGCGGTTTCGAGGATATATCTCGGGGTGCATTTTAGAATGGATTCCGATGAGGGTTTGCGGATCGGGAAAGTGGCCGCTCAAAGTGTTCTCGATTTGCCCTGGGAGGGGTAAAATTTAAGGGACAGCCTTTTTCTCCCCTATCAAATGACCACAACTGCAATGCTGCTATGCCTATCGGTGATCCGATGGCTTTGAGTACATGCTTGGAAAGTGACCGGTATAGAATGCGAATCATTCCTTCCGGGAATGTGTTTTACTCACTCCGTAGACAATGATTGCGTTTTCAGGAAATACTTCCTCACCAGTTTGATGATATCCCCGGTTGCCATATGACCTGCTACCTTTGTATTTAGTTCACCCAGATGGTCGATATTCTCCTCCATATATTCCTTGAGGTGAAACTTATTTTCATCGGGACCCAAAATCAAAACATTGTCAAAGGAATGTAATTGGGAGCATATTTGGGAATAATACCGGCGGGGTTTTTTCTGTGTCATTGGTTTGGCTGCGGTTGAACCCTTGAGATGACTCAAATCCGGCCATTTTTTTTTGGTGGAAAAGACAGGGACAATATGCGACTTGTCGCGATCTACCGTGACCACTATGGCTTTGTTGCCGTCCAACCAGATCCCCGTGTAAATATATGTGTTCTGCGTATTCATGCCACAAAATTAATCCTCCCTTTGGGTTGATGTACTGACGGTTGTCACCGCCCCCCCTGATTTTTGTCATTTTTATATTTATTTTTTTATCCGTATTTTGTGAATGAAAAACACAACCATTACAATATGAAGAATTCTGTAATTGCATTAGATCTTTCCCCCTCAGACAATAAAATTCTCTCCTATCTGGCAGATAACCGCACGGCTTTGGGTTTAGAAAAAATTCACTTTGTTCACATACTCCCGGAAAAGCTCAGTTCTTACCCCGGTGTAGAGGGACTCTGGGAGCCGTGGTCCAAGGAGGATATGAATCTCGTCTTTAAAAGATTGAGAGAGCAGGTTGGACAGTATTTTCAACTCGATAAAGACAAAATTGAATTTCATATTTCCAAAGGGGATCCGCTCAGTGAACTGTTGGATTGTGCGGAGAGTGTAGATGCGGACCTGGTAGCCATTGGTCAGAAATCGGGTGTCAAAAAACACGGAGTCATGGCCAAAAACTTCATACGGAATGTGAAGTGCGCGGGATTGGTGATTCCGGAGGATCGCCCCGACGATCTGTCACATATTCTGGTTCCTGTGGATTTCTCCCCCTACGCCGGTAAATCATTAAAGGAAGCGGTCAACAGGGCCAAAAAATCCGATAAACCAATTAAAATCACCGCGCTACACGTTTATGAACTCCCCGCTCTGGGCTTTTACAAACTCAGTTTGACAGAGCGCAAATTTGGAAAAACCATCAAAGCCAATATTCTCGACAGCCTCCAAAAATTTATTCAAAGCCAGGTGCCGGAGGATGCCGGTATGATTGATGTCAAAGCTGTTTCCAGAGGTGTGCCCGGGGTGGCCAATTACATCAGTGAGTACGCTTTTAATATCAATGCCGACTTTATTATCATGGGTGCCAAGGGGCATTCCAAAATTAAGTTACTGCTGATGGGAAGTGTTGCAGAAGCCATTTTATCTTCCAATACTTTCATACCCACTTTAATTGTAAGATAAACCGGAGTAATTTAAAGGCATTTTTTGTTGCCGGTAATAGAACACTTTTTTTGACTTTGTAAATCAGCTGATTGTGAAAAAAGAGAAACAAACATCCGATAATAAAATAGAAACAATTTTGAAGGACACAAAAGTAGGTGATTATATGACCCGCAACATTCTGGTGGGCAAAGACAGTTTTACGTTAAAACACGTAGCCAGACTCTTCAATGAATTAAAAATTCACCACCTGCCCATTGTCAATAAATTGCGGGAGATAGTCGGTATTATTTCGGCCAACGATTTACTGCGTGTGTGTTCCAGGGTGATGGATAAAGGCTACGACAGAGAGGAGTCTGAGCTGGATCAGACGATCGTGGATTATATGACATCGACACCGGTGGTATGCAGGCCCGATGATTCTATCGCAAAAGCCATAGAAATATTCGCTGAAGGGAAATTCCACGCCTTGCCGGTAGTGGAAAACAATGAGCTGGTTGGGATTTTTACCGCCAATGATTTGATCGAACTCCTCAATGAAAATTTGGCCCGGGACTCTAAATAATTACTCCTGGTAGGAATCTGTTAGGTCCTCCGGTTTGATTTTTTGAAAAGCAAACTTCAGTAAATCGTGAGAAGTGACGATGCCGGTAAGCTTTTCCACCTCTACAATGGGCAGCGAGTGGAATTTATTGGCCAGTATGAGATCGGCCGCCAGCCCGATTGAATCTGAAGGATCGAGGAAAATGGGATCTTCGGTCATGGCTTCTGAAATAGGAATTTCTTCTAAGTCTCCGATTTCTACGGGTTTTCCCTTTTCCAATCCACTTAAAAAGACATCCAATACGTCGGACTTGCTCAACACGCCCAGTAAATGCCCGTTCTTACCATCGGTGATCAGTAAATGGTGAATGGGGTGAAGATTAAATTGCTCCAGAGCTTTGCTCAATTTATCATCGGGCCGAAGACAAATGACTTCACGAGTCATGATTTCTTCCAGTAAACTTTGATCTTTCATTTTGTTTAAATTTTTATTCCTTTCGATTGACTGCCAGTGAGAGAATCCGCATGCCAGAACCACTCACTTAACTTGGATAATTGATCTTTAACGTTTTTTTTGCTATTGTAAAAATGGTGACTTAATTCTTAAAGATTATTATCCGAACATCGGTTCCTTAAAGTTAATACATTTGAAGCATACTTTCCTAATTTGTGTAAAACAAAGTGAAGTTGATTTTGATGGAATGTGATGTTCATCATGTCTTAGAGTGCACAGAAGGGTTTCTGCTGAACACTCCATTTACTGTGAATTGTGCAGAGAGCTGAAGGGGGAGGTCTCACAGTGTGTCATATGGTTGACCGGCCAAAATATTTCCAGTCGCACATTTTAATGTGTGCTGTTGTTTGATTAGGTTAATTATTCTGTTTATTTTTGCGGTTCATTATTGAAAAGATCCGGCATTTGGGCATTTAGCTCAGTTGGTTTAGAGCGCTACCTTGACAGGGTAGAGGTCACAGGTTCGAATCCTGTAATGCCCACGAAGCGTTCCCTTTTAATGGGGGTAAGTGCCGGGAGTCGTATTGGAAAGGATTTGTTGACCAGCAGTGTAAACATTATGTTTGATTTTGAAAAATTGGATCTCTATCAAGAGGTTCGTGCAGCCAGTTGTAAAATCCTTAAGTGGGTGGCCTTTCATCCGACTATGGATGAATATTACAGCCAGAGGTTTAAGTTGGTAGTTACAGGTATTGCCGCCGAACTCGCTGAGGGTACTGCGCGTCTGGGATTTCACGAAAAGAAAAAGCACTATACCGACTCCCGCGTTTTTGTTTTTGAATGCGTCACTCTGCTCCATATTATGAAAGATATGGATGCCATCAGTGAAGATGAATTTGAGGACTTTTACCAGGATATGGATAAAATTTCCCGAATGCTGCTCGGAATGATCCGAAGTCAACGCAAAGAAAGAGATCCTCAAACCAATGAGTAATTAAAGAAATATGAGCATCGGGATGTAGCTCAGTCCGGTAGAGTACTCGTCTGGGGGGCGAGTGGTCGCAGGTTCAAATCCTGTCATCCCGACCAGGGTCAGGCAATTGC
>SKYC01000365.1 GCA_007128085.1 Saprospiraceae bacterium
GCGTTATCCCTATTTCTCCTCAAATAAATGGAAAAAACTAATACTGGACAAACCGGAATTTGATCGGAACAACAAGTACATTAGAAAAGTGGATGAAATGATTAAAATTGATCAGGCAGGAAGGGGTTATTCCACTATGGATTCCATGGAATGGGCCGATTTTAGGGTGTATATGATGATGCAGGAGATTTCCCGGGAGATTGGTGGCATCTTAGGGCCTGAGCAATTGGGATTTGATTACCGACCCTTGGGTTTTACTTCCAATAGCAAGCACTCTATTTTACTAATCCATCAAGTCAAATCAAGACCCTATGAATGGGGAGAATATTTACCACAAATGTATTTTGACGGCTTGTTTGGCTCAGCGGGTTTCACCTATTTTTATTCCTTTGCGAAGGCTTGTGATAAATTGGAATTAAGTTGTTTTCCCTATCCGCCGGAAAACATGGTTAGAGTAGATGATCAAATTTATGTTTGTTCTGGAGAGGCACGAAAGAGAATCAACGAAAACAGGAAGGTTTTTTATCTGGACTCCGTAAAAGATCAGATAGAGAAAGCATTGTTTAGAGATTCAACTGATAAGCCATTCCGGATTGGGAAATCCATTCCACTTTATAATCCACCTCCAGCCATCGATCCATCGGAATTTATGAAGAATCTGAAAGAGATGGGATTTGAAGAATATCGAGACCAATAATAGAAGGTTTTTGTACCTTTTTCACCCAAAAATTTACCCCTCTCTTTATCCATTTCGTGTTACATCATAGCATCTCAAACCATTTTTATTCCATAAAACATCCCGGATTTTTCCAAAACCAGAAAAATGGTGGTAATTTAGGATCCAGTTTTAATTTAATTTAAATGCTGTTGCGATGAAACACTCATTTTTTATTCCGGCTACCATACTTTTTTCCCTGTTCTTCGGATTCTGCGTCCAGGCTCAAGTGGTTGGTGATGAATCCTTCGCCCCCCTCGGTGCCAAATGGTATTATAAAACCTATTCCTATGATGAAGATGAAATCTCATTTGTGACATTGGAGGCCAATCGGGACACCATTGTAGAAAATCGGTATTGCCGGATTTTGGAATTGTATAAAGAAGGCCGGGGCCCGGTTATGTTGGAGTTTATCATTCATTCAAACGATGAAAAGGTGTACTTTTTTGAGGAGGGTGAATTTAAATTGATGTACGACTTTTCCCTAAACGAGGGGGATACCCTGCATTTCTATTCGCCTGGCAATCGGGGAGAACTCGATCTGGAGCACGATCCTGTAGATACTTTTGAACACCATCCGCTCCACAGCCCTGCCTTGGGCACGATCCAGGACGTCGTTTTAGAAACCGTTGATGGAGTGGAGTTGAAAAGACAAGAGATCCACTCTCTGGAAGGGCCACCATGCGCCTTTTACGATTACGCCTATGAACTATTGGGAAGTACGAATGGCTTTTTTGCCAGAACCTGCCTTTCATTTTCCAGTGGTAGCAAGGGGTTTTTAAGATGCTACGAAGATGCCAACGTCAGTATCAATCTGAGGGGAGAACCCTGTGACTTCGCCACCGATGTCAGTGAAATCGAAAATGTAGAACTCAAGATGTTTCCCAATCCCGCACAATCGGGAATGACCTTGACCATAGAACTTGAAGATCACGACCGCAGCTACCTGCGATTTGTTCACGCGGACGGCCGCCCGGTGTCAGAATGGAAAAAAGCTTCCCCACAAATAGCTGCACCGAATAGTCCGGGCTTGTATTTTTTGCAAATAAAAAATGGAACCCAATTGAAAAGCGCGAAATTGCTGGTCCTGGAGTGAATGGGGTATCCTCTGGAAAATAACCTCCTCGGATAGGCGAAATGAGAAAAGTAAAAAACTATGCTTAGACTGTTTGTTTTGCTGACTTTTTCAATTGCAACAGTTTATAGCTTGCATTCCCAAACTTTTGTGGAGGAGTATAATCTCAAAATTTACCATGCAGAGGATAAAATCATTTTCGAAAGTTATTGTGATGCAACAGATATCTACCGTAAGATAAGTTCTGAGTTTTACATATATAATAATGACCTGCAAAATGCATTGATTTGTGCTCTATTATGCGACAATGCTGATTTGATTGAATATTTTTCAAAAAAACTACTTGAAAGAGGAGCCCCAGTGAGATACTTTGAAGAGAATTATTATGAATTCGAATTTTTTTCATCGGATAGTTGGGAAACATTACAGAACAGTGAAATAGAGTACACATTTACCCCAGAGATAAGAGGAAAAATAGAAGAAATGGTCACGAGAGATCAACGAGACAGGAGCAATCCAAGGGAGAGGGCCATGGATGACTTCAAAAATTTACTAATCCTGAATGAAATCGTCACCAAATATGGTTTCCCAACTGAGAAAGACCTGGGGTTTGATTTTTTGGGCGAATCTGATCGGACAGAATACAATCGATGGTTTCGCTTAATAATGATCCATTTAACTAAATTGCAACCCTGGGATTTTGGTGAAATCCTACCTGATCTTTACCTGGAGGGTACAATTTCCAAACATCAATTTATACATCTTTATCCAAACATTCTATTTTGCGATCAAAGTCCTATTACCTGTATCCCTGCGCCAGCGACCAACTTTCTAATGCTGGATGACATTCTTTTATCATGTAATGATGAATTAAAAAAGGAGATTGATTTAGCGCGTTCAACTTTTTATTTGGATTCAATAGAATCGCAGTTAAAAAAGTCAATATATCGCAGGAACTCTACACATCCATGGCTCATAGGGGAGGGATTTTCAATTTTTTATTACAACGAAGAGACGGGTAATCTAACTGAAAGAATTGAAGGTTTTAAAAGTGAAGGGTTGGTGCCGGTATCTTATTAAACAAGAGATGAGGTATTGAATGCTCGGAGGTTCATGAATAATTTAAAGAATTTGTCGTGGACTTTGTCTCCTTATTATGACTGTCTTAATGCTGCCTTTGAGTGCCCTTAATCTGGGACCGCCTCAGACAGCGGATTGTTGAGGCTGGCAAAGAACATCCGGTGGCTGAGTCGGTTTTTCCGGTGGCTGAGGCTCTCGAAGCTCCGGAAATTCATCCCTATTAATTACACCAACTAAACATATACTAAGGTGCTTCTATTATTTCAGATACAGACGATGTTTTACCCAAATGGATAATAAGTTTGAAAATGGTGAGAAGTATTATAATTGTGACTGACCGGCATGCTGAATTCGCGGCACCTATTTTTCATTAAATTCACACTTTAGTTTTGGAATAAAAAATAAAAAACGGCTAAATTCTAAAGCAATTGGGTAGCATCAAGAGAAACGGCATCCCTTTTTCATACTTCAAATCCTCATAAAACAAACCTACCTTAGCCAGACTTTTATAATACTGATTCAGGTGGTGGTAATAGTATCGTTCACTGGGTATGTACCATGCATTTTTGCCTAATTTGGAGGCCATAAACCACTTCTCAAGCAACCTGGCTATTCGGCCGTTTCCGTCATTAAAAGGATGAATTTTTACAAATACCAGGTGCAAGAGGGCAGCGTAATAAAAAATTTCTTCTGTGTTGAGTTGAAGCTTTAGCAATGCATCTAATTCCACCCAGAACAACTCAAATTCTCTGTTTACAATGTTCGCATTCGCAGCTTCGTATTGTACGCGTTGCGTTTGCTGATCCATAATGAGAATATTACCGGTTCTTATTTCCCCCCGTAACCGGTGCGGTAGTAAGTGTGCGGTAGCAATTGAGTGGGCTTTTAAAAAATGGTCTCGATTTAGTTCATGGTCCCTGGCAAATTCATAAGCCCGGTAAAGATCGTTGGGCCTTTCTGTTAAATAGGGCAGATACTCTATATTAAAGACTTTGTGCTTTAAGTAGCTGTCCACCTCCATGGTTTCTCCTTCTATGCGGGAGGATGACATCACGGAAACAGCAGTTGCGAATTTGAAATTTTCAGCCGTCCACTCTCTGGCCTTTATCTTTTCCAATTCAGTGTTGAGCTTCACCTCAAGCAATGATAAATAGGTTGGATAGTATTGATCGGTCAATAGTGGGCTCATTGCTTAAAATTTAAACGATGCAACAGTGCGAAGATATAAACTCTGTCTCAGAAATTAGTGGATTTGTACAAAGTGCTTACCACTTTCTCCACCCACTTTTTCTTGAATTCGATAAATTCATGTGAATTTGTAGATTATAATCGACACTTTTAGCTAAATTTGTAGAATTGTAGTATTTTTGATAAAAAATGCGACCCCATGTACATCGAGCGGCTTTTAGAAAAACAAATTGAGAAGCGGTGGAAGGACGATAAGATACTGCTAATCACAGGTCCAAGACAGGTTGGCAAAACCACTCTACTGCACAAAATCTGTCGTTCCAAAGGAGAGTACCTGTTTTTAAATGGAGACGATGCTTCGACCAGGGAAACGCTGAGTGATTTATCCAAAAAAAAGTGGGAGAATATAATCGGCAAGTACAAAACCATTTTTATTGATGAAGCACAGCGCATTGACTCTATCGGGTTGGGAGCTAAAATAATTTACGATCAAATTAAAGGGGTAAAAGTTCTTTTATCCGGCTCTTCGGCCATCGACTTGAATGCAAAGATAGTGGAACCGCTCACGGGTAGAAAGTGGGAGTTTTCATTGTTTCCCATCAGCTGGAAGGAGTACGTAGATCACACCCATTTTGTGGAGGCGAGAAGTGACTTGGAGAACAGGCTGATTTATGGAATGTACCCGGAAGTAATCTCCAATGTTCACGACCAAAAGGACTTGCTGAACGAACTGGCCAACAGTTATCTTTTCAAAGACTTGTTTGAGTATCAGGGAATCCGCAACCCGGAGGTTTTGACGAAATTACTAGCTGCCCTGGCTTTGCAAATGGGGAATGAGGTGTCCTACAATGAATTGTCCCGATTGTTGCAATTGGACAGGGCGACGGTTGAAAAGTATATCGGTTTGCTCGAAAAAACATTTGTCGTTTTTCGATTACCCGCTCTCAATACCAACAAGAGGAATGAATTGAAAAACTCCCGGAAAATTTATTTTTACGACAATGGAATAAGAAATGCAATCCTGAAGAATTTCAACCCACTCTCCCTCCGCAATGATGTGGGTGCACTATGGGAAAATTTCCTGATTTCCGAGAGGATGAAGTTCAATTACTATTCAAAAACGGATTACAACGGGTATTTTTGGCGCAATTACCACCAGCAGGAAGTAGATTATGTAGAGGAAAAACAGGGTGATTTTTTCGCATTCGAATTCAAGTGGAACCCTAAAAAGAAGGTAAAGCTTCCACCCACTTTTTCAAAGTCCTATGGAAAAGCAAATTTTCAATTCGTACATCGCGACAA
>SKYC01000373.1 GCA_007128085.1 Saprospiraceae bacterium
GCAAACATGAGTATTATTTTTTTACTGATATTGTAACTGCTGCTGTCCGGGATTCTGTGTTTTACTTGTCCGGGTTAACTCTGTAAGGCTATCAGCAAAAACAGTTCCGAATAGTTTACAACCCGCTGAGTTTTGTGCCATTTTCTTAAAAAAAGTCCCTGTGAACCGCATATTGTCAAAAACTTTTCCTCAAGCCGGTGGAAATGTGCAATCCCCTCGTCGTTTTTTTCAGCGGGTGGTCTTCATTTAACCGATTGCCCAAACTGAAATTTCCGTCTTTTACGAGAAATACTTCCCACTCATCCGCAATGGCATAGGCCAAAGATACGCCGATTTTCCATTCTGATAAAAGTCTGTTGGAGTAATCGCTTTTATCCATTCGTTTGTAGTCTCCCTCCGCATCGGGTACCCAACCCTCGTGATCTTGCCATACGCTTAGGCGGGCACCTACATTCAAACCGATGGACCAATTGTCCAGAGGAATGCGGTAGGCCAGGCTTATGGGGATGTTTAGCATTTCATGTGTATTGGCTGCTACATGACTGTTCTGAAGGATGACAGGGGCCAAAACGCTGTCGCCTACCCAGACCCGATCGCCATTTTCCTCATCGTAATAGTAGGCGTGCTCGTTGTAGCCCATTTTGAAATCAATGGAAGAGGTGTGGTGTTCAAACTTGTCAACCACTCGCCTGTATTCCAAACCCGTTGAAATGCTCCAGTTGTCGCCCAGCATTACGCCTGCATTGACTCCTGCTGACATGGAGTAAAATGGACGAATGGATTCTTTCCACTTGCGCTCCAGGTGGCGGTGATCTTCCGATTTAGCTTCAATCTGCGTTTGCTCCACAATGAAGCTCTTGTATAGTTCTCCAAACCAGGAGATCTTGTTTTTTTCTTTATCCTCTTTTTCAATGTTTAGGTCTGTTCTGAAGTCAGAAAAGTGGCCGCCTCTATCAAGGTAAGGGAGGTTAAAAAGAGGTTCAACAGCCTCAGTTCTTTTCTCGTCGCGGGAGGTGGCCGTGGCGATCGAAGGTAATTCGCCATTTATGGTGAGGATGGAATAAGCGTTGGGACCGGAAGGGGTAAAAGTGTCTTCAGCTTTATGAGTCATGTCGCCGGAGAGCCTTTTTTTCTGAAAAATCGCTTCGCTCATCATGCCGGCGGGGGACTGCAAAAAATCCTGCGCAATCTCCCTGTTGGGATCGTCGGCTTCTGCTGTATTTTCTGTGGAAATAGATTCCTTTGTCCCGGACTTTTGAGGAGAAAATCGATCGGCCATTTCATTATTCTCGGGAATTTTTGCTTCGGCCATTGATTCTTCGCTCACGACCTCTTTGTCCTGAGCGTAATCGGAAATCTGGGTGTAGAGGGCTTTGATGACGGTAGAGGTGGCGGAATCCCTGGTTTGAAAAATACCCCCTGCGACGAGGAGAAACAAAAAGAGCCCCACAGCAGCCCAAATCCTGTTGAACTGCTTTCTCCTCTGGTAGGAAATGGCGGCCCACATCTGTTTTCTTTCTTCCGGAGAGAGCGGGAGGTCGAAGTACCCGGTCTCTCTTTGAAAACGTTCATCTAAGGGGTTTTTGTTACTATCCATTAAAGGTAAATCTTAAAAAATCAACAGCAGATCGTCGGCCTGCTTAAGAAAAAGTCGCGGAAGCCTATCAGTAAAGTAAAAACTCCAATTGACCGCAATTCATTCATTAAAGACCCTGTTTTTTTGAATGGGCTGAATTTGTAAATGCGAAGGTAAGAAAAATGCGGGAATTTTTCCGGATATACTCCCGCTACTGAGGGAAAGGCCAAAATTTATGCTTATTGGATGACTCTTGCATCAGTGGGCTTCCAGCCAATTTTCCCCTTTTCCAATATCGACTTTAATGGGGACCGTCAAATTGGGCAGCGCGTTTTTCATTTTTTCCCTTATGGCCTTTTCCAGTGGCTCCAACTCCGATTTCACAGCGTCAAAAACCAACTCATCGTGCACCTGCATGATGATGGTAGATTGAAGATTTTCCTTGCGGATGAATTCGTGCACATCAATCATGGCTTTTTTGATCATATCTGCCGCTGTTCCCTGAACGGGGGTGTTGATGGCCATTCGCTCAGCCTGACTGCGCATCATGCCGTTGCGCGATTTGATATCACGGAGGAAGCGCCTCCTTTTCATCAGCGTGGAAACATAACCGTTTTCTCTGGCGTACTCGACGATTTCATCCATGTATTTTTTCAGACCGCTGTACTGTTTGAAGTATTGATCAATGAGTGCTCCGGCTTCTTTTCGGGAGATATTGAGTTGTCTGGATAAGTTGGTGGAACCCGCGCCGTAAATGATGGAAAAATTGACGGTTTTGGCATTGCGCCTCTGGTCGTCCGTTACTTTTTCATAAGGCACATCGTACACTCTGGCTGCGGTGGCCCGGTGGATATCCTGATCGTTGAGAAAAGCCTCTAACATGGCTTCGTCTTTGCTGATTTCAGCGATTAAGCGAAGCTCGATTTGGGAGTAATCGGCCGCTAAAATTACCCGGTCTTTGTCCCCCGGGACAAAGGCTTCTCTGACCCGCCTTCCCTCCGGAGTGCGAATGGGAATATTTTGCAAATTGGGGTTGTTGGAACTGAGTCGGCCGGTGGCGGTCAGCGCCTGATTAAACGAAGAGTGAATCCTACCCGTCTTCGCATTGATCAAATTGGGCAAGGCGTCCACATAAGTGGATTTGAGTTTGGACAGGCCGCGGTAGTCCAGAATTTTTCGGGCGATATCGTAGTCCTTACTCAGTTCACTCAGCTTTTCCTCGTTGGTAGAGTACTGTCCCGATTTGGTTTTTCTCCATTTGTAGGGAATTTCCAGTTTGTCGAAAAGCACTTCACCCACCTGCTTGGGGGAGGCAATGTTGAATTCTACACCTGCCTCCTCGTGTATTTTTTTGGCCATGGCGTCGATCTTTTCGCCCAGTTCTTCCGAATATTTTCTGAGGTACTCCCGATCGACTTTCACTCCTGTGGCTTCCATCTGAACAATGGCATCAATGAGGGGCTCTTCGATTTTGTTGTAGAGCTCCATCAGTCCCTCTTTTTCCAGTTCGGGTTCCAGGTGATTTTTCAACTGCAGGGTGATGTCGGCATCTTCACAGGCGTAGACCAGCACTTTGTCTACCGCTACGGAGCGCATGCTCCTCTGGTTTTTCCCTTTTTTTCCGATGAGCGATTCAATGGAAATGGTTTTGTACTTGAGGTAAGTTTCCGCCAGGTAATCCATGTTGTGGCGGTGTTCGGGTTCGAGCAGGTAGTGCATAATCATGGTGTCGAAAAAGTATCCCGCCACTTTTATGTCGTACTTCCGCAACACCAGGGCGTCGTATTTTATGTTTTGAGCGGTTTTGGAAATGTTGGGATTTTCAAGAACCTCCTTAAACTGAACGACAATTTTATCTGCCTTCTCTCGCTCCCGGGGGACGGGCACGTAAAAGGCCACGTTTTTTTCGGTGGAAAAAGAGAGGCCGACCAGCTCAGCTTCGTGGGCATTCAGACTGGTGGTTTCGGTGTCAAAGGCAAAATTGTCGGATTGACTGAGGTGATCGACCAGAGCTTTTATTTGCGTTTCGCTTTCGGCGAGTTGGTACCGATGATTTACATCCGTTATGGTATTTTCGGCGACTGAGTGGGCTTTAATTTCCGGACTCAGCTGGTCTTTTACGTTTTTTGAGGGCGTTTCAAAAAGATTGCCCTGAGTGTATCCCGAATTATTGTCTTCTTCTTTTTCTCCCAGGATTTCCTGTGCCATCCTCCTGAACTCCAATTCTTTAAATATTTTGGCGAGTTCTTCTTTATTGGGTGGCTCAATTTTTACATCTTCGGCATCAAAATCAATGGGAACATCGGTGGAGATGGTCGCCAGTTTTTTAGACAAAATGGCCTGATCGGCATATTCAATAACGTTTTCTTTCTGCTTGCCCTTGAGCTGATCGGTATTTTCGAGCAAACCCTCCAGGCTGTCGAACTTTTGGAGGAGTTTAACGGCTGTTTTGGGACCGATACCCGGGATACCCGGTATGTTGTCAACGCTGTCCCCCTGTAATCCCAGTACATCAATGACCTGATCGACTCGCTCAATTTGCCATTTTTCCAGTACTTCCTTTTCTCCCAGAATTTCTACACCATTGCCCTTTCTCGATGGTTTGTACATAAATACTTTATCGGAAACCAGCTGTGCAAAGTCCTTGTCAGGGGTGACCATGTAGACCTCAAAACCCTCTTTCTCCGCTTTTTTTGCAATGGTACCGATTACATCGTCAGCCTCGTAATTTTCCATTTGAATGACGGGGATGTTGAATCCCTTTACGATGTCGTATACATAGGGGAACGCCAGGGAAATATCCTCCGGTTGAGCCTCCCGGTTGGCTTTGTACTCCGGGTACATTTCATTCCTGAAAGTAGGCCCCTTCAGGTCAAAAGACACGGCGATGTGCGTGGGATCCGCATTTTGTAAAATATCCCAGAGAGTGCGCACAAAACCGGTAATGGCTGAAGTGTTCAACCCTTTGGAATTGATGAGCGGCCGCGCAATAAATGCAAAATGTGCCCTGTAAATCAAGGCGTTACCGTCCAGTAAAAACAATCTCTTATCTGCCATTTTTGTGGTATTTGTCGTGCAAAAGCAAATATAAGAGTTTTTGGCGGGTGACTTTTAATGGGAGGGGGTTTTATCCCCTTTTATCGTTGCCTTCGAGGGCCTCAGGCAACGGGCTTGAGGAGATTTTTTCTTTGCTGTCTTCTTGATCCTTCGATAATCCGGTGGCTGAGGCACTCGAAGCCGCAGGATTATTTTGGTTTCTTTGCTGTGATCAAGTGCTTTTTTTATCGTTGCCTTCGAGAGCCTCAGGCAACGGGCTTGTGGAGATTTTTTCTTTGCTGTCTTCTTGATCCTTTGATAATCCGGCGGCTGAGGCACTCGAAGCCGCCGGGAATTTATCCCTGTAAGCCATTGCCAGTTCCGGCAACTTTTCGATTTCACCCTTGATCAAAGCTTCTTTCTTTTCCCGACGCCACCCTTGGATTTGTTTTTCACGATAATATGCATAATCTAGTCGCGGGTATTTTTCCAAATAGACCAGTTTTACTGGCAGTCGTTTTTTGGTGTGATTTGTAGCAATACCATCGTAGTGTTGTTGCAATCTCATATTCAGGTCATTGGTGCTACCTGTATAATAGCTACCATCCGCACATTCAAGTATGTACAAATAGCCGTCCATTGCTTGGTTAATGTTTGTTTTTTAGTTGTTTAATTTGACCAATGACTTCCTTTATGACAGGAATTACCATCCATTGCATATCGGCGAACAGTA
>SKYC01000399.1 GCA_007128085.1 Saprospiraceae bacterium
CATCCCCTCCCGAATGGTATGAAAAGAGGTGACTGAAACTGCCGTCACCGCCCAGGTCCAACCGACCTTCCAACTTACTAAAAATGTAACTGTCCCAGGCTTCCCAGTAGAGTCCGGACTGACTCAATGGGCTGGTCGATCCAAAGTCCGAGGGCTTCATCGCATTGAGGCCCGGTGGAACGCCAATTCCAAATTCGAGGGAACTATAAGCGCCCGCAGGCACATCATTGAATGCGATAAACTTATCGGTCAATCCCGATGATTGATCCAATACGGGGTCGCTCAGATCAATATACTCGATTTCGCTGAGGGTCATCTCCTCACTGCCGGTACCCACTTTCAATTCTCCCAAAAACATTTCTGATACCACTATGCGAATGTCGTTTCCATCCGCGTATTCAAAGTTTTGTGTGCGGTTTATCAAATCGCCCGATGTTCCGTAGGTGGGCTCAAAAAAGATCTCAAGGGTTCCGCTCTGAACGATACCATTGTCATCGTCATCGCTGCAGGACACAAAAAATAGGGAGAGCATCAATACCAAAATTGAAAAAAGAGAATACTTCATTTAATTTACATTTTTACTGTTATTAAAAAAGAAAGTGCCGACCCTGTATATCGACTTCACCGACTGACATCACCACAATACGCCAAGGTCAATCATCCACAGATTCAAAGGGTTAACGCAAAACACACGGTCTTTTGTTTAATAAATCAGACTTTTAATTCAAGAATTCCAGGTGCGAAAGGAGAGTACCCTCTAATCGTCACGCAGGCGAACAGCTTCCTGCAGGTTGTTTTTAAGCAATTTATTCACTGCCTCCTGATTGGTATACACCGTCTCAATGCCATTGAACCACTTTTTGTAATCAATTTCAAGTCTGAAGTTTTTGTTCTGGCCTCTGGGTAGCTCAATCGACTCTGAGAATTCTATATCCGCTGTAAATTCAGATGTGGCAAAGCGAATGGTATCGGTGCCCAAATCGTGCAAAACAAATTGCGCCCTCAAGTCGTAGTACCTTTGATTGAGGGTGTCGTATCGCTGCAAATCACCCAAGGCGTGATTGGCCGGGAAATGCTCCGGTTCAATTCCTGCCCACTGATTCGGAACACCGGCAGTGAACCCGATACTCACATAATCCCCGGGCTGAGCGATTTCGCCGGGCGCCCCACTCAGTCTGGCGGGGTTGATGACAAATACATCGTCGATACAAGGACAATCGGAGTCCACCTCAGAGGGAAAATCGAGGCGATTTTCAACCCGGATCTTTTCACCGGACGAACGCTGAAGGAAAAAATCACCGGCTATCAGATCCAACTGAATCAATGAAAAAGCTGCTCCACTCTCCAATTGATAGGTAGAATCTCTGCTAAATCGAACATCCTCACCTCCAAAGCGGTGCTGATATTGAAAGCTGATCTCGGGATAGGTACAGCAGCAGTGATCGTCAGCCAATGCATTGAAATTGGCCGCATCGAGATCGGTACAGCCCTCTACCCTTTCATAACAGGCATTCAAGCTTGCCATGGAGAATAAAAACAGTAAGAAAATGATCGGTTTAACCGGATTGCTTTTCCTCATACTCTTTGACCAGCTTTTGTACAATGTATTTCACCTGATAGGAAAAGTCCTTGTTCAGTATCCAGTTGAGGTATTGCTTGTCCTTTGAGAGCAAGGGTCCTACCTCTTTGCCTGCGTATTTACCAAAATTAAAGACCACTTTTCCCTTGTGATCGTACTTTAAACGTCGGGTGGCATCGATCTGATTGTAATCATTGGTAAATTTATGCAGTTCATGGATATCGTTTTTTACCGGTTCTTGAATCACCTGGCCATCGTCCTGCTTGAGGTCCTTACCTCGGTACATCTCCAGCTGCCCTTTCAGTATCTCTGCTGTTGCCCGCACATCTACCAGAGCATCGTGGGCATTTTCCATTTCCTTTCCACAGTAAAAACGATACGCTGCAGCCAAGTTCCTCGGTTCCATTTTGTAAAATATGCGCTGCACATCCACCACTTTCCTGTCCTCCATATTTATTTCGTAACCGGCCCGGTACAACTCTTCGAGGAGCATGGGAACATCGTAACTCAAAAGATTGTATCCCGCCAGATCGGCATCTCCCATGAATTCAACGACCTTGCCCGCCACCTCACTGAATTCGGGTTTATTGGCCACATCTTCATTGCTGATTCCGTGCACTTCACTGGCTTCTTTGCTGATGGGCACCCCCGGCTTAACGGTCAAATTGAGCTCCGAGGTCTCACTTCCGTCGGCCGGGTATTTTACCATACCCACTTGAACAATGCGGTCCCTTATCACATGCAAACCCGTGGCCTCCAGGTCCAAAAAAACCAAATCTTTCTCTAAATTAAAATCCATCCTGTATTTTTTTACTGTATTTAAAAAGCATTCCCGGCCTTCATTTTCTTTGAATCGGCCGGAAGGGCATTCACTTATTCCTCCGGCAGGAAAACTTCAAAACCGGCCGTCCACGTTCGGGCGATTTCGCCCTCATCATCGATGTAAATAAAAAACGCCTCGGTTCCCGAAAGACTCTCCACCAGTTCAAATCCCAATGGGTATCCGGCCACCATGACCGCAGTGGCCACTGCATCGGCCGCGGCTGCAGTCCGGTGCCAAACGGTTGCGCTCAATACATTGCTCTCCTCCGGGAAACCGGTATTCGGGTTCAATGTGTGGCCGATGATTTTTCCATTGATTTCTCTGAAATTTCGGTAATTCCCCGATGTGGCTACACAGCCTCTGTCAATGGTAAATCGCTCCGTTATTTCATCTTCCGCTGCTGTTGGATCGGGAGTATTCACCCCAATCGTCCAACCGGCTCCCCTTCTCCCGGGTCCGCGGGCACAGAGCTCACCTCCAATATCGATGAGATAATTGTCTATGTCCTGCCCATCGAGAAATTTTCCGAGAATATCCACCGCATACCCCTTGGCTACCGCGCTGAAATCCAGCTGAACTTCCCGCATTTCTTTTTTTACACTAAATGCTCCCCCACTGCTGTCTATCGATAAATTATGCCAACCCACGTACTGGAGCAGACTGTCCACTTTTGCAGAGTCAATTCTCGAGGGCGCTACTCTCCCTTCAAATCCAAAGCCCCAGTAATTGACCAACGGCATAACCGTCGGATCAAACAAGCCACCGGTCAGCCGAAAATATTCATCGCTGATCAATACATTGTCGACAAAGTAATCCGCTTCGTTTTCCATAAGTCGGATACCGTCTTCGGACTGATTAAAACGAGATATGGTCGACTCCTCAATATAGGTGCTCAGTTCATTGTTCAATGCTCGCAACAAGCTGTCTGTCCGCTGATTGACGGCCTCCTCCTCTCCGTCGTACTCAAAAACAATGCTGTAATGCGTACCCATGGTAGGGCCCCCTATCGTCTTAAATTCAGCGGTTTTTTCCGCACTTTCACAGGAAGAAAAAAGCAAAACAGCGAATATAAAAACCCCGAAAAAGACATACTGCATACCGCCTGTAATCCATTTTATCATTTATCTAGTTTTAAACCACACTTTAAATACACAATTGACAATCAAAGAGAAACATCCATAACCTTTTTATCATATAACTACCGCAGACTCTTTCAATAGAAACACACCTTCTCCAATTTGCTCATTCTAGCGTGAACCCCCATCTCAGGAGGACGCTTCCTTTCTCCTTTTTTTCACACGGGTATGCCACCAACTGTAAACGATCCCAATGGCGAAGATACTATATAACCAGCTAACGGGAAAACCACGGAAGTTCAGGCCAAACAATCCGGCCTCCATATCCTCCAATCCATCTAAAAACAAAGACAGACCCACCATAACGAGAAAAATAAACATCACGACCATCAACTCCGGGTGGTGGTGGATAAACCGGTATATTTTGCTCAGGAAAAAGACCATGATCACTCTGGAAATCACCAGGCCGATTACCAGCAGATACCAATCCTGAGAAACGGCAATCACCCCCAGAAGTGAATCGTAGGAAAAAACGAGATCGATGATGGCCACCCAAAGAATCATAGCGGGCCACGACATATTTACCAACACCACTTCATCGCTCTCCACAATTTCTTCTTCCCCGAAGTGATTCCGGATTTCGCTCAGCCCGTGAAAAATCAAATAGACTCCGGCAATAAAGTAAATCAACCCGCGCGTACCCACCTCAATAGAAAACCAGGGCCACTGTACTTCAAACAGAAAAAGCGTGCTACTTAAAATGACGAGGGCCGTCCCCAAAACCAACGCCCTGAGAATGATCGAAAAAGCAAATCCCACAGTGACGATCAAAAATCTGCGTTTTGGATTTTTTTTCCTCAGTACCCCAAACAGGATGATGAGGTTGTCCACTCCGAGAACCAATTCGATTAAAATTATGGCCAGAAGCGTCAGTAGGATATCGCCCTGTACCAGTTCAACCATCTAAACCCATTGTATCTAAGTGATGAGAAAAAAAATATCCACCGATCTCAAATGCCTCTAATCCTTTACTGTCGCACCACTTCAACCAATTGCGTGTACCCCTGAGATCTGCCCCTTCGGTTGAAATTTTCTGATTTGACCATACCGTAGCCGGGAGCGAAGTATTCATGCGTAGTCGTCCTCACTCTGAGTCCGGCCCTTACAGAAGTTTCCTGAGTGACTTTGAAGGCGTCGAAAGTCCCGGCCGGAACTGTTATTTCCTCTCTCGACTCGACCTTTCGATCCGTTATTTCCACCTCTACATTGATGGGAATCACCCCACTTACGTGCATATCCATTTTCGCATCGGGTAGATTCATTCCAACTTCCAGGCGATCGGGAAGACTGAGATCCGTGCCCTTGGCTTCGATTTCCATCTGGCTGCCCATGCTCTCTGAAAATTCATTGAGGTGAAAAGCCTCCAGACTGATGTAATAGGTTTCGTTTTCACAGCGGGCCGTAAATTCCGTTTCTAACACCACCTCTCCATCTTCGTCCTTAATGATCGAAAGTATGGTCGCTGTAACAGAGCTCCCGTCTCTGGAGAGGTCTTTGACTTCCCAGGTCTGTATGGCCTGAAGGCGATCTCTCCGGTCGTAGTCCTCATAAGTCATGGACTTGAAGTGCTCGAAGGGAAAAAACGTATTGCACGCATCCTGGGCGTACAAGCTAAAACTGAGTAAAAGTGCTCCAAAAATGGTGAGTAAGTTTTTCATTGGTCTTGTATTTAAGTTAAAAAAATCATTTTCGCTTCTCGGGCATCCTTTCCTGTTCAATCATCAGATTTGATTTGCAGAACGGCCTCCTCAACGCGTTCCACCGGCAATTTACAGTGTTTTCCCCGACAAACATAAATA
>SKYC01000319.1 GCA_007128085.1 Saprospiraceae bacterium
CCGTTTCAGATAGTCGAACTCGTGGATTAGCTGCAAACCCGGCTACTGGAAATATTATTGTGGTAACTCGCGCAGGCAGTACTGCTATCAAAGTGATTAACCCAGTAGACGGATCTATAGTACGCAATCTCGATGCAGATGTAATTTCCGGTGGCTTTTGGCCAGTCAATCGAATAGCTATTACAGATGACGGACAGATTTTTGTCACCAACTTCTCCCTCAACGGACCCGAACACCGCATCTACTGGTGGGCCAACGAAGAAGCTCAGGCTAAGATGATCTGGGACGGTAATCCCTTGGAAGGTCGCGTCGGTGATGGTATTGCAATCTCTGGTACAGGTGATGATATCAAGGTCTATGTCTCAGGATACGCTCAATACCAAATTGCCGAATTAAGCTGGAATGCCAATGAGGAAATTCTGACTGGTCCAAGGTTGATTGACCTGCCAATACAAGAGGATTTATACTATAGTCTTGCAATGGCTTCCGATGAGAAGGCTCTCTGGATCAATGGACGGGATCTTCCAATTGTTAAGATTGACATTGATGGCAACTTACTAAACCAAATTCCCCAAGATTTAGTTGCAAATGGAAACCATGAGTTGAATATCATGACTGTAGACGGCAGGTCCTTCTTGTTTACCGGTGTTCCAGGGCCTGAAGAGAACTTCTTCACGATGATTGATATTACCGATGAGAACGACCCTTATGTGATTGCTAAAACCAAAAACCTCACCATACATCCTAATGAATGGCAAATGGGAGGAGTTGTTTATGATCAGACTACATCGTCTTTAACAATACTTGTGACTAACAGCGGAATATTTAATTTCAATATTCAGAAAGTATTTACCGACCCATTCACGGCTGACAATTGGCAACTTGGAATTGACTTGTCTCTGGAACAGTATAGCGCTAACGTCATTATTGGTGTTGATTCCCTCGCAACAGACGGTTTTGACCCTGACTTTGATATACCTGCACCGCCAATACCGCCCGATAATCATATACGTGCCGTATTTAGTTATCCGGAATGGAATAATGAGTTGGGTGATGATTTCGTATCCGATATCCGTGCCAGCAGAGATCTCTCCGAAATACCTTTGGAGTGGACACTTAAAGTCACAAGTCCGGTGATCGGATCGGCAACCCTAAAAATCAACCGTCCTTTTGGCTTCACATTGCCAATAGCCGTAAATGACGGAGATTGGACGATATCCCGCGAGGGCGACCTACTCCTAGATTTCGATCATAATGGTGAAAAAACCTGGGAATTTACGATTCAGGTTGGTGATACCACTGCACCGGAACTCTCTACGGGAACCCTCTTTGAAGGGCCGAAAATATGGAGCAGTACCATTGAGCGCTCTTTTGAGTGGCAGGCTTCGGATGCCAATCATCTCGAACAGGTGATTCTTGAGCACAGTAAAGATGATGGAACTACCTGGGATACGCTCTATGTAGGTCTGCAAGAGCAATATGATTGGATGCCATCAGATGAGCTCTTTAACGAAAAAAACCGTTTCCGTCTGACGGCTTATGACAGGGTTGGAAATACCAGTTCCTATACCACAAAAACACCAATAACGATTGTTTCAGAGCAACAGCCTCTGTCATTTGCGAAGGGTTGGAATATGGTTGGTGCTCCTTATCTTGATATGGAGGAGCAAATCCTTTCAAATGCATACCGTTTCGAGTGGGATATCACTTCTTATCAGGAAATCACCGAATATGAAAGCGGTAAAGGATATTGGCTTGGAGCCCTCGAAGCCGGTGCCGATACACTTAAAGGTACGATAGCAGAGAATACTGTGAAGATCGATATCCTGCAGGGGTGGGCCATCATCTCATCTCCTTTTATGCGAACGGTCTATCTTGACAGCGTTGTGGTAACAAATCTTGATAACGAGCAAAGTCTCTCTTATGGCCAGGCGGTTGATCAGCAATGGATAACGGCTCCTCTGGCATATCGGGGATCAGCGTATACCACCATTGATGAATTAAAACCGTTTGAAGGGTATTGGGTGGGTGTCTATGAAGAATCGGTCAGACTGAGCTTGCCCATACACCGGTATGCTGAAGTAGACGATAGCATGGACAAGATTTTGCTATCAGCTCAAATAGAGCCTGAAAATGTAATAGAATTGATGATCAATACTACTGGTCTGAGCCAAAGACTTACAATTGGTGATCCATTGATTCAACATCTGCCGGCACCACCAGCAGCGCCAAATACTCCGCGCCTGGGGATAAAAGGTTCACCCACCATATTAGGTGATCTGTATCTGCAACTTGGCACAGAAATCGACGAACCAGTAGCCATACCTCTTTACCGCTCAGATGACAGTATGGAGTTTGCCATCAACTGGAAGGATCAGCCTTGGGGGGAAATAAATGCTGTTTTGTTATTATCCGATGGCGAGCAATACAACCTTCTTGAAGCAGGATCAGTAGTGATTGATTCAGAGGAAGATATGCCTTCTATAATGTTAAGTCCCAAATTGGTGTCGACACAGGAACCCGAGGTGCTACCCACTTCCTACAAACTAATCCAAAACTATCCAAATCCATTCAATCCATCAACACAAATTCGATTTGCCTTGCCAGAGCAGGCTCACGTTAATCTTGCTGTTTACAATATGCTTGGGCAACGTGTTAAAACACTGGTAAATGAAACACGATCACCAGGATGGCATGATGTCATATTTGATGCCAGTGGACTTTCAAGCGGTGTCTTTATATATCGCCTGAAGGCGGATGGCTATGTGGAGACAAAAAGTATGATGTTTGTGAAGTGAAATAATGGACACGTAGGGCCTAAGTGCTCTGCGTGTCCTAAATCTCCAGATGTCCTGCTGCATCAAAATCGCCAAGAGAAGAATACTCTCACGGAATCAGGTTATAAACCATCACTATACAATACTTAAAAAAATGAAAAAAACTACTCTATTTTGTGTTTTTGCAACGATACTTGCCATCGGGCTTGCCAGTTGCGAAGATAGTGTCAGAACCTCTGCACTCACCATTGATGAACAAAGCCAGGCAACCGTTACGGCACAACTGTATGCTGAACTCGATAAAACAAAGTTAGGCCTTGAAAAAGCTCCGGATGGTACCGTGGTATTTGTTTCTGTAAACTACAACCAATTAAATCCTGCTGCCGGGGCCGGAAGCTGGATGGACACCCTCTATGTTCAAGATGGAAAGGTTGAAGCAAACGTTCCTGTTGCCAGTGGCGGATCAATAGTTACTTTCATTCCTGATGAATTTGTTGCCAGCCAAATACAGCCTTACGGATCAAATCTTGAAGTTATCGAAAAAATCTTTCGGGTAGCTGCCCCGCAAAATATGGCAGGCGTACGCCCTGGACAAAGCAGAATTATTGAGATTGCCTATGCGGACGCTGATTTCGTGAATCACGTTGAAAAAGTAGAGATCTCTTTTAAAGGAAAAGCCATTCTGGCCGATCATTTCGAAGATGCTGATACTCTCGTCCATATCCCTCAAGGCACAAATATCGCTCTTTATACTGCTGATTGGGCTGTAAATACTACTATTGGATCAGAGGGGCAATTCTCAGCCAGCATACCAAAAGACGAAGCGATTACAGTTGAATTTATTTCCAAAAAAACCATTACAGAAATCCAACTGCCGGATTCAATCGTAACAGTCAAAAATCTTAATTATAAATACGAAATTGTTACTCCGACATATTCCACTTCTACTCCCGTAACTCAGGATCTGAATTTTGGCGGCGGTATTCTTTGGGAATAAGATTCTTTTTCACATAATCGAATTTTTATTCATCACAGATTTTATAAATCGATAATCCATTTTCTAATGATAATTAAAATTATAACTTTGCTTTTGTGTACAGGCTGCCTTTCTTTTGCCACACAAAAAAACGCCTATGGTGTAGGGGCTAGCACCGAACCTGCATCCGAAACATATACGGATGATACTCAACCCGGACATACCCGGGACTATTTCCCTAAAGCCGGTGATTTCAGCATTGGTTTCGATGGGACACCATTTCTGAATTACATAGGAAACGCTTTTAACGGAACACAAAATAATTCCCTTAACTTGGGGGATAACACGTTACATTTTCGTTATTACATAACGGATGATGCTGCCATACGGGTAGCTATAAATATTAACTACAGACGAGAAGTGGACAAGTTTTATCTGGATGATTTTGCTGATCAACATCTTGATCCCTTAAGCAGAAGCCAGGTTGAAGACAAAAGAGTCCGCCTTACAAACGAACTTGGACTTAGGGCTGGTTACCTTATGTTTAGAGGTGAAAACCGGCTTCGCGGATTCTTCGGAGGAGATGTTTTTCTAAATTACGAAAACAGACAACGCATGTTTGAATACGGAAACCAAATGAACCTTCTTAACCCTAATCCGGAAACAGTTGTAAACTGGAACACTGGTGCTACCGCTAACCAAAACATGCGAAAATTGGAAGAAAACAACGGCTCAAATATCAACCTTGGAATAGGAGCTGTGATGGGTGCCGAGTATTATCTTATGCCTAAGGTTTCTATCGGCGTAGAAATGGGCGTGGCATACGGGCACACCTTCCGAACTCAAGCTAATGAAAAAAGAGAGACTATTGCCGGTTCTTTGCATATAGAAGAAGATGTTGAAATAAAGCCGGGAAGTAGCGATGAATGGAACATAAAATCTATATTTCCCCATACCTTTGGGAATTTGTTTCTGATGATCTCTTTTTAATACGCTTTTTTTATTGGGCGCTCGGCAGGGTGTAGTGCTCGGGAAAATTGGACGTTTAGGGTAAAACGTTAATTATCCTCATATGAAGCAATTGTATCCACAGAATGCTCACAGGCGCTCTACACGATGCTAGAACGAACGATCTGCTAACTGACACGTCTTGCCTTGAGAAAAGGTTTTTGACAAAACAGCTTTCTTGAAAATTTAGTCCGAAAACACCCTACACACCCTACACTCACTACATCTGCTGCCAGCTCAAGTGCAATTAGTGTAGGATGAATTGCACTCTTTTTATAACACGTCACCACTTAGATGAGCATCCACTGTTTTTTCTGAGAAGCTTTTGAGTGTTACTTTATGTCTCAAAATACCTGCACCATCTGAGGGAAACAGAGAACAGAAACGGTTATTTTGGTATTCAATTGATGCAATGCAATGGAAGGAAGGGAAATGCCCAACGGGTTGGTAACAATATTGGTAACAACCAAATAAAAAAGCCCTGCACCGCATGGATACTGCGATACAAGGCTTTTGA
>SKYC01000391.1 GCA_007128085.1 Saprospiraceae bacterium
CGGGGGCAAAAATTGTTGGGCATCCGCCTCGACAGCGGAGACCTGGCCTACCTGGCCAAAGAGTCCCGAAAAATGCTTGACGATGCCGGGCTGGATTACGTTAAGATAGCGGCTTCCAATCAGCTGGATGAACAAGTGATCAAAAGTCTGCGCGATCAAGGGGCGCCCATCGATCTCTATGGTGTGGGCACTTCTCTCGTTATCGGTCGCCCGGATGCCGCTCTCGACGGGGTCTATAAATTGACTGAAGTCAACGGACAACCAACCATTAAACTCTCCGAGTCCATTAAAAAGATCAGCATTCCCGGGAGAAAACAAGTATTCCGCCTGCTGGACAGCCGGGGCAATTGGATTGGCGCCGATGTGGTCACGCTGCGCGAAGAAGAGAACACAGAAAAAATGTTCGGTCCCTTCGATCCACTCAAATCGATGCATATCGGACAATGTATTAAACACCCCCTGCTCATTCCGGTCATGGAAAAGGGACGAAGAGTCACTTCCGGAAAAACAGTATCGGAAATAGCCGAATTCACCCGCGAACAATTACAAAAATTACCGGATGAATACAAGCGATTCGACCATCCCCACATCTATAAAATTGGATTGTCAGGAGGTTTGCAGCAGCTGAGAAATCAATTGATACAACAATACAAAAAGAAGTCATATTGAACAAAAAATGGCAGTGATTTACATCGACCAAACCCGGTAAATCATCTGGAATTTTTAAACAACATTCATTCAGAAAAAACCAAAAATTATGAAGGCATTGATCATGGTAGATGTTCAAAATGACTTTTTACCCGGCGGAGCGCTTGAAGTGCCGGAGGGA
The DNA here is from genome assembly GCA_007128085.1 of Saprospiraceae bacterium. Lineage (GTDB taxonomy): Bacteria > Bacteroidota > Bacteroidia > Chitinophagales > Saprospiraceae > PWJY01. The sequence goes on from SKYC01000391.1 coordinate 830, forward strand.
GATCGGGTAATTCCCGTTTTGAATCGCATTCAAGATCGCTTTGACCTGGTCGTCGCTACTCAAGACTGGCATCCCGAGGGTCACAGCAGTTTTGCTTCCCAACACCCCGGAAAAAAGGCCTTTGAAAAAATTGATTGGAAAGGCCATCCACAAATGCTCTGGCCGGATCATTGCATACAGGGAAGTCGGGGCGCCGAAATCAGTGATCGGCTCGACACCAAAAGAGTGGAGGCCATTTTTCGGAAAGGCACCGACCGGGAAGTAGACAGTTACAGTGGCTTTTACGACAATCACCACCAACGGTCTACCGCTCTGGCGGATTACCTGCGCGGAAAAGGAATCGACCGTGTCTTCATCGGCGGACTCGCATTGGACGTATGTGTCTACTTTACCGCCCTGGACAGTATAAAAGAGGGATTTGAAACCACTTTGATTGAAGACGCCGCGCAAGGGTTGGATGAAAAGGCCATAAAAAACGCCCTTCAAAAAATACAAGATGCGGGCGGTAGGGTCGTATCGGCAATACAGGAGAATTTTTAAACTTCAAAAACCATCCATGCGCCCGGAGTTGTTCTGATGGACTTAAGGCATCCGAATTATTCCTCAGTTCGGGCATTTTGATCCATAAAATTCGTTATTTTGCGCCAGCAATCACAGATGTGTAATAAAAATAAACAGATGATCAGACCCCGTCACTTTTTTGCCCTTTGGAGCTTCGCTCTCGCTGCAATAATGAGCTCTTGCACAAGCCAACCCACCCAAGAGGCCGATAAAATCATTTTCAATGCGCAGATTTTCTGCATGGAGAAAGAAGTCATTTCCGCCGAGGCCATGGCCATTAAAAACGGAATCATCCTGGAGCTGGGCACAGAGAGTGAGATAATGGCCTACAGAGGCAGCTCTACCACCACCCTGGATGCCGGAGGGCACTTCCTCATGCCGGGACTGATCGAGGGCCACGGCCACCTGTTGATGATGGGGGAGGCCCTTTCACAACTCAATCTCGCAGAGGCGAAAAACTGGCAGGAAATTGTGGATCAGGTAGCCGGTGAAGCGGAGCGCAAAGAACCCGGAGAATGGATCATTGGCAACGGTTGGCACCAGGACAAATGGACGGTAGCCCCCGATCGACAACAGGACGGTTACCCCACCCATCACAGTCTGAGTGCTGTCAGTCCCGAAAATCCCGTTTTGCTTTTTCACGCCAGCTATCACGGACTCATTGCCAATAAAAAAGCCATGGAGCTGGCAGGCGTGAATATCCATACGCCCAATCCGGAAGGGGGATTGATTCGCCGCAGTGAAAGCGGAGAAGCCATCGGTGTTTTTGAGGAAACCGCTAGTGGGCTGATCTATGCCGGACTTCTCAGGGAAAGAGAACTTTGGACGGAAGAAGAGTGGAAATCGCAAAAGAGAGAATGGGCCAAACAGGCTCAGGAAGAGGCATTTCGGCATGGCATCACCAGCATACACGACCTGGGATTGCCCATGGAAGACCTTCAATTACTGAGATCAATGGCCGCATCCGGCGATCTGGAAATCGGCATTTACGCCATGCTGCGCGAGCCGTATTCAAGTCTACGGAAAAGTGTTGCCGAACTTCCCATTTTGCGCGAGGGCGCGAGCGGTTTCAGCGCGAGAACAGTCAAAGCCTTTGTAGACGGAGCTCTGGGATCCTACGGGGCGCTGCTGTTGGAACCCTACAGCGACCAGCCCACCACACACGGCCAGTTGGTCACCCCTGTTGAAGAACTGGAGGCCATGGCCCGATTGTGCGCAGAAAACGATCTGCAATTCTCCGTTCACGCCATAGGAGACAGTGCCAACCGGATCGCACTGAATATTTTCGAAGGCGCTTTTGAAGATCCGAAAGACCTGGCCCAAGCCCGCTGGCGCATCGAACACGCGCAACACCTCCACCCCGACGATATCCCCAGATTTGGACAGTCGGATATTCTCGCATCCGTACAGGGCATTCACTGTGCCTCCGACGCTCCCTTTGTGCCGACGCGACTGGGAGAGCAAAGGTCGCGCGAGGGTGCCTATGTATGGCGATCACTCATAGATGGGGGCGCGAGAATCAACAATGGAACAGACGTACCCGTGGAGGCCATCGACCCCTTTGAAAGCCTCTACGCTTCCGTATCCAGAAAAAAGCCGGAAGCAGAGCGAGCCTTTTATCCCGAACAGAAAATGTCCCGCCTGGAGGCCCTTCAGAGCTACACCATCAACAATGCTTACGCAGCTTTTGAAGAAGACATCAAGGGCAGTCTCAAACCGGGCAAAAGGGCCGATTTTATACTGCTGGACACCGATCTGCTCAACTGCAGTGACCATGACATACCCGCCACCCAAGTGCTCATGACCGTGGTCGGTGGAAAAATCGTATACGAAGCATTAAAGTAAATAAAAGACAAGGAGGAGCTGTACCTGGCCCTCCTCCCGGTTATAAATGAGTAAAAATTTCAAAATTAACCACAATGGATGAATTTAAATGGACGGGGGGAGCGAGAATTGGAAATACAAATACCACCTGGCCTTTTGCAAAATTACTGGTAACCAACGAGCTCTTGGAAATTCAGGCCTCTATCGTCGGCCACCTTGTATTCAGGCCTCAGGACATCATTTCTGTCGAAGTGCATCAATCCTTTCCGCTGATCGGACAGGGAGTTAAAATCAACCACAAAGTCAGTAATTACAACGAAAATGTGATTTTCTGGACCATGGCCGATCCCGAAATCGTAATCAACCAAATCAGAAAAACGGGCTTTCTGGACAAACCACCGATAGATGCTGGAATAGAGGACTCGGAAGTGTTGCTCGAAAGGCAAAAAAGTGGCGCTTTCCCCATCCGAAAGCCCATAGCCATAGGACTGGTCGTCCTGTGGAATCTCCTGATTATGATGGATTTCGCAACCTTTTTCCTTGACTTCGGAAACCCATTTTTTTTGGGTTTTGGTACTGTGGCGGCACTGGGAATCATTTTACTCACAACTCTCCTGACATTGCTCAGCAAAGACTTTGCTAAGTTGGTGTTGAAGAAGGGGCGTACGGTCCAAGAAATTAAGCTTTTCCTCTACTTTTTACTGGTCATCCTTGGCTTCATGCTATCCATCTTCATTTTCATCATCTGGTAAGGGAGTTGATTTCACTTTTCACTTCCTTAATCCGGGCTTAGCTTTCAGAGCGCAGACAACGATAATCCGGTGGCTGAGGTGATAAGATTAAGATGCCGCCACTCTGTGGCTTTTTTTTGCTTCTTACCAGATTGGTTGAACACTGAAGGACTTTTTATCAATTGTCATCTACTGACTTTGCTCGTTCGGATTTGATTAAAAACCCCGGTACGCTTCAATACAAGGAAAATGAAAAATAACGATTAACGACTTTAGAATGAATTCGATTGTTGATTTTGCTGCATTTTATCTTCTATTATGCAGTTTCTGGCTTGTTTCTTGTCTAATTAAGAACTTCTCAAATCAGCGTTCGTTATTCAGTGTTCGTTATTCACTTTGTTATAAACCAATCGGTTGTCATTCTACAAGTTATCTACTGGCATTGCTCGTACGGGTTTGATTAATCCGTCAAACCAGCAAGCAGTAGGACCAGCATCTTTTTAAACTTGCATTCAGGTTGAGACATTAAAGCCCAAAATCCTCAGGTTTTCACCTTTATTTTCAGTGACACCAATAGTAATTGGGATTTTGATTCCCGAAAACCTTGCCCCATCCCTAAAGGGTGGGTTTTCTCAACTTAAGTTTAAAAAAAAATCTTTAAAACTGCGCGCTGACTCTCCCCATTTGGGGATGGAGGGCGAACGTGGGCAAAAAACACACAATGAAACCAACGTGCTGTGTGCCTCACAAATCCCCTCCTGGACAGATCTCTTGCTTCCTACATTCAGTCCTGCTGGGACTGCTGCCTTATTGCTTCCTTTTGCTGCCTTCGAGAGCCTCAGGCAGCGGATAGTTGAAATTGGCAAGGAATTTCCGGTGGCTGAGGCTCTCGAAGCCCCGGAAATTTATCCCCATAATCACACCAACTATACATATACTGAGTACATGACAAAATAAATTTATTAGACTATTGAATAATAAATGGTATTGTATGGAGGAAAGGAGACTGAGGTGATAAGACTAAGATGTCGCCACTCTGTGGCTGGAATAATTGAGCGTTAAAATTACTTCTCAAATCAGCGTTCGTTAATCAGTGTTCTTTATTCATTTTTTTAATAACTAAACGGTTGTCACTCTATAAGTTATCTACTGGTATTGCTCGTACGGGTTTGATTAAACCGTCAAACCACCAAGCAGTAGGACCGGAATCTTTTAAAACCTGCATTCAGGTTGAGACATTCATTCCCAAAATCCTCAGGTTTTCACCTTTATTTTCAGTGACACCAATAGTAATTGGGATTTTGA
>SKYC01000080.1 GCA_007128085.1 Saprospiraceae bacterium
ATTAAATGCACGGACCATGAAAAAGACTTTGCCAACAGTTGTATTGCTTTGTGTCGCCTTATCTTTCAGTAGCTGTGGTTGGCTGAATTCCACCTTTGGAGGCTCGCCTCCGGAGCCGGAATCGTTCGAGGATTTTTACTATCTGTTTCACAGCGATCCCGCATTTCAACTCTCGCGAATTGATTTTCCCATCGAAGGGGCGTTCGTTGAAGCAAATAATAAAGAAGAGTGGACGGAGGAAAACTGGGCCATTTTACGGGTGCCTGTTTTTGAAATAGAAGGTACTGAGTACCAGGTCGAATACAGACAGACCGAGACCGAATTTTATCAGAAAATCTGGCTGGACAATACGGGATTCGTGTCCGAATACCGATTTGAACTCATCGATGGACTGTGGTATTTGGTTTACGCTTACGAGCAAAACCTCTAATCCGGGTCGAGCAATGCATCTGCTCCCGGAAATCCAGCTGTTTTAGATATTTTTTGTAACTTTGAAAAGCGCAATGCCCCAAAACATAACTACAACGCGATGAAAGTCTTTTTGATAATTTTTCTTTCCCTTCCCTTCATCTTCCTGCCCGAGCCGGCACTCAGTACCCATACTTCCGATACCATTGATTATCGATCCGGAAGCTGGGAAGAAATACGGACAATGGCCGCTGAAACCGATAAATTCATCATGGTGAGTTTTATTGCCGAATGGTGCTATTGGTGCCGCGCCATGGAAGAGACGACTTTCAGAGACGCGGGAGTGGTCAGAGAGTTGAATGAAAACTATATCAGCTGGAGGCTGGATGCCGATCTAGAGGAGAGCTTTGCAATGGCTGCAAAATTCAGAGTGACTTCTTATCCCACGCTCTTGTTCTTTGGCCCCGATGCTTCATTTATTACAAAAAAAACCGGTTATATAGCTGATGCCGAAGAATTTTCGGAAAAAGTTCGGAAAATTGCTGAAATGGAATACTCAGAATTCCCGGATTATGCATTCGACCCTGCGGTCCTGAATCCCGGTTTCCCCGATTTTTACCTCGCTGCTTTCTACGATGAAGGCGTATCTGAAGACGGTCTTTTTGTCGAGGCACTGATGTACATCATAGATCTGGAAGAGGAGGAACTAATCGGTGAGATTCCCTGGTCGGTGATGTATAAATTTGGAATCACCGCTGGCAATTCGGGGGATTATTTTATCTCCCGTTACAATGAGTTTAAAAGGCGTTTTGGACAAACCGAATCCCTCTCGCATCTCCGCAAGGTCTATCGGGATAAAATTTCCATGTACGCCAAACTGAGGGAGGAAAAATACATGCTGTCGCAATTGAATAGATTGGATAAACTGGAAGTGGATGATATTGAAAACGAAAAGCTGCGGTTTAAAATTTCATATTACATGCAGACGCAGGAGTGGAACAAGGTCCTGGACCAGATGGAGCACCATCTGAAGACCTCCGATTCGCCCAATCTCAATTCTGTAAATTCTGTGAGCCTCAATATTTACGATGCCACCTCGGACCCTAAAACTTTAAGCCGCGCAGCCGACCTGATGGGCAGGGTGACAGACATCCATCCCATTTACCCTCACCTGGATACGCATGCGGCTTTACTCTTCAGAGCAGGCAGGGTAGAGGAGGGGTTGGAAGTCGCGAATAAAGCCATTGTGGTTGGAAAAGAGGAGGGGATTGATGTGAGCGATACCGAAATTTTAATGGAGATTTACAAGGAGTAAAAGATCGATTTTTCCACACCTTTTTAATGAGAGTAAATGGCCATCGGTTCCGCACGATCGAATACGCCATCCTTGCAATCGATTAATTCAACCTCTCGGATTTGATTGACCAGCTCCCCGGGATTTTTTACCAGGACTTTGAGATAGTTGTCCGTAAATCCGGAGACACATCCCTCTACATTTGAGTTTTCAAATAAAACCGGCCGACTATCACCGCGAAAATGCTCGCAAAAGTGATTCTGCTTTTTGGCCGACAACATACGCATCCGCTGATTTCTCTTTTTTCTAACGCCCATGTCCACCACCTCTTCCATCTCAGCAGCGGGGGTATTCGCCCGCTCGGAAAAAGTAAATACATGGAGGTAGCTGACCTCGAGTTCATTGACGAATCGGTAACTCTCCTCAAAATCGGCTTCTGTTTCACCGGGAAAACCGACAATGACATCTACACCAATACAGGCGTGAGGCATGAGCGCCTTGATTTTACGAACGCGGTCTTCGTACAGTTCTCTCTTGTACCTGCGCCTCATTTGCTTGAGTTGTTTGTCGTTGCCCGACTGTAGCGGCATGTGGAAGTGGGGCATAAAACGGTTCGAAGCCGATACAAACTCAATGATTTCATCGGAACAGAGATTGGGTTCAATGCTCGAAATTCGAAATCGATCGACTTCCTCCACACTGTCCAATGCCCGGATCAATTCCAGAAAATCGCCGGGACGATCCCCGGTCGCTGAGGGGTCTTTGTAATCGCCTATATTGACACCCGTCAAAACAATTTCCCGTATGCCCCCTTTTCCCAATTGCACGGCCTGCTCGACTATATTTTCAATGCGGTCACTTCTACTCTTTCCCCTCGCTTGCGGAATGGTACAAAAAGAACATTTATAGTCGCAACCGTCTTGTACTTTGAGAAAAGCGCGGGTGCGATCGCCCTGTGACCAGGAAGATTCAAAGGGTAAAAACTGTTTGATGCTGCCGGCTTTAATTACCGAGTGGCCACCGAGATCGAGGGCGTTCACGTGATCGACTATTCGAAACTTTTCCGCTGCGCCCAATACCAGGTCAACCCCTTCAAATCCGGCAATTTCCTCCGGCTGCAGCTGGGCGTAACAACCGGTAACTACGATCAGAGAATCCGGGTTTTTTCGCTTGGCGCGACGGATGATTTTTCTGCATTTTCGGTCTGCAAAATCCGTCACCGAACAGGTGTTGATGACGTAAATATCGGCTCCGTCATCAAACTCTGCAATGCCGTAGCCCGCTTTCACAAAGGAGCGCCCCAGAGCAGAGCTCTCGCTGTAATTGAGCTTGCAACCAAGGGTGTAAAGTGCAACGGATTTGGGACTCGCCATATTTCTGTCGTATTCTGTCGTGCAAAGATACAAATAATGACGCTCTTTTGTTCCGGATGCACCATTGACCTGGGGGATAGAAAAAGAAATGTTTTAATGAAACGATTTTTAAGTGAACCGTGAAGCGGGTAGGTTGGCGATTCAGCAGTGGTTTTTGAGTAGTGTTCCCTTTTTTTATTTTATCTATAATCCTAAGATTAGGCCTTGTTGGGTTTCTCGCGAAGGGAGTTTACCACGCCCTGGCGTGGCTAAGTCGCAAAGGGGCGAAGGGAGTTTACCACGCCTTGGCGAGGCAAAGGCAAAGGAACTCAAAAAATCTAAAAAGTTAGCAATCTAAACGAATGGTAGATATAAAGTTCCACCAAAAAAATCAGAGAAATCAGGAAATCAAATAAATCAGCGGTACAGACAATGAGTGAGTTTTGAAGAGCCAACAATAAATCCATGTGAACCTATAATCCCCCGACTGCGTAGGGCAGGAGTGATTCAGGCAAAGTGGACAAATTGCGAAGCCGTAGTTTTTCAATCAATGTTTTTTTTACTTTAATCCTAATATTGGTCTTTTTTAGTTTCACGCAAAGTCGCAAAGTCGCAAAGGGGCGAAGGGAGTTTACCACGCCTTGGCGTGGCTAAGACGCAAAGCAAAGAATGCTTATCCGGTGGGACCGATTGCTTTTGGTGGGTGTGGATTCTTTACTAAAACTCTCTGCCAATAAATTGGTGGGTCGTTAGGTACGCAATGTGGGAATACTTGCTATTCTCCTCTTTTTGTATTAATTTTGGTGGTGATATTTTTATCCGGTAGATGGCTTATGAGAACACTCTAACATGGGTTAAGTCCGGAATCTTTAAAATTTTATCGATGGATATACCAATAAAGCTCGCGTGTACCCCTACCCGGATTCACCATACATACCTGTGGTTTTTCCTGCTTCTGGCCGTCTGGTCGACAGCGGTGCATTCCCAGCAAATAACCGCCAGTATGGAACCGGGTTTTTACAGTGGACCTGAAATACTGATCTTCACTTCCAGTGAGCCCGACGCACAAATTTTCTACAGTCTGGACGGAAGCGCACCCTCAGAAGAATCTACCCCCTATCAGGGACCCATTGAATTGTCGGAGAGGACAGGAGTACCCAATACCATTTCAGAAATCCCTACCAATCCACTGGACCCCGGCCATCCTTACCGAGAAAACTGGTTGCCTCCTGCCGGCGAAGTTTTTAAAATATACGCTATCAGAGCAGTGGGCATTATGCCCGACGGAACAAAAGGGGAGGAGTGGAAGGGCTCTTTCATCATCGACCCGCTGGCTGCGAATAGATATACAATGCCCGTTTTTTCCATTATTACCGAACCGGACAATTTCTTTGGATACGAAGAGGGCATTTACGTGCCCGGAATTCTCAATGGAAATTATTTCCAAAGGGGCAGAGAGTGGGAACGGGAAGTTCACCTGGAGTTTTTTGAAGAGGGAGGGCAAAGGGTGTTGGCCCAGGATGCAGGTGCCCGTATCCACGGAGGTACCAGCCGCAACCGGCCGCGGAAAAGTCTGCGTTTGTACGCGCGATCGGACTACGGGAACAGCTGGTTTGATTATCGCTTTTTCTCGGACAAGGATGTCGACAGACACAAGCGCTTTCTTCTCAGAAATTCAGGAAACGATTGGAGTGAATCCGTTTTTAGAGACGCCTTCATTCAGTCTTTGGTGAAGGAAAATACGGATCTGGACATTCAGTACTCCCGGCCGTCCATCGTTTTTATCAACGGTGAATACTGGGGTATTCACAATATAAGAGACCGTTTTGACGGTAGGTATCTGCAGAGTCATTACGATATGGATCCCGACCGGATTGTGATCATGACCGGTAACAGAAGCCACGACCACGGCAGTACAGAGGGAATTGCAGACTACAGTCAATTGTTCAATTACGCATTGCAGCAGGATTTGGCTCAGGAAGACCACTATAAAGTGGTATCCGAAAGGATGGATATCGACAACTTCATCGACTATCAGATTATACAGATTTATTGCAGGAATAATGACTGGCCCGGGAACAACATCGCTTACTGGAAATACATGGACGGGGATTTGTCCCAGCCCAAAGAGAGTAGAAAAGACGGGCGCTGGAGATGGATGGTTTACGACCTGGATTTCGGCTTTG
>SKYC01000302.1 GCA_007128085.1 Saprospiraceae bacterium
AGCGAACCCCCGGATAAACGCCTATATCCAGATCATTGATCTGACTGGCTCCCGCGTTATTACTGATTCCCTCTCCAGAGATAATCCCAAATCGATCAACACTTCGCAGGTCAACGGTGGGGTTAAAATCTTCGCTTGCGGTGGTAAAACTCCAGTCAAAGTTACTGGCCATACCCTCACCGGTCAAATTCTCTACATCAGTCGTGATCGTAGCTGAATACAATGTATTGGGTTTTAGATCTGAATTGGGTGTAAATGTAGCCCTAAAACCATCGTAGGTCACCTCTCCGCTTACTTCCTCCGTACCTTCTAACAAAAGGAAAGAGGTGCCATCCAATGTGGAGGGATTTATTTGTTCACTGAATGTGGCAGTTATCGTTTTATTGAGTGGAACGTCTGCTTCATTGTGAGCGGGATCTATTGAAACAACTGTTGGGGTGTCCCCGCTAGCAGTAGAAAATGTCCAGATATGATCATTTGCCAATGGAATTCCACTTGCACTTTGCACATCATCTACAATGGCAACAGTGTATAGGGTCCCTGGACTTAAAGGAGATGAAGGGGTGAAAATTGCAGTTGTACCACTGTAACTGACCTCTCCGGTCACCGGCGCACCAATGCCCATCATCAGAAAAGTGTTTCCATCCAGGGTGGAAGGATCCATAGGTTCGCTGAAAGTAGCGGTTATCACTTTGTCCAATTGAACATCAGCTTCATTGTCACCGGGATCTGTCAGAACCACAGTAGGTGCTACGTCCGTTCCGGTGGTAAATGTCCACACGTAATCATTTGCCATTCCTTCGCCAGCGGTATTCTCGACACCGGTCGTTAGGGTCGCTGTATATTCGGTATTTGTAGAAAAATCTTCATCCGGTTCAAAAAATGCCTGTAATCCACTATAGGATACGGTTCCATCTATCTCAGTTCCCGCCTGCGTCACGGTAAATGTATTGTCATTAATGGTTGAGGCAGTCATCGGCATATTAAAAGAAGCAATAAGTGTTATATTCAGTACGACTCCCGTACTTTCATTTTCGGGATCCACACTCACTACAATAGGTGAAAGGCTGGCTCCTGTACTAAAGGTCCAAACGTATTCCTCCTCCAGGGCAAGTCCATATAAATCTCTTGCGGAAGTTTTGACCCTACCGACGAAAATTGAATTGGGATCCAATGGACTCGACGGTGTAAACGTGGCGGTAAAACCACTATATGAAACGGTTCCACTCACTCCGTCGACAATGATTGAATTGGAGTTTATAGTGGATGGATCCATTTCTTTATTGAATACAACACTAATTATTTGTGCATTAGGTACACTTGTAGCCTGATCCTCCGGATCGGTTGTTTCCACCATGGGACAGTCTACAATTTCCTCCTCAAAGAGGTCTTCTTTACATGCGCCCATCAATACCATGGTAGCAAGGGAAAAGAGTATAATTATTTTTAAATGATTCATTTTTTAAATTTTATTCAAATCCGGATCTTCGGAACAGTGTGAATTATTTCACTTAACAAAGTTGCAACCTCTCATTAAAAGGCCTCTTACATAAAAAAAAATAGGAATTGCATAATTCAGACCTCTTTTAAAGCATGTTGACTTGTTTTTGTCTTTCATGACATAAGGGTGAGGGACCCCATCCGGGTAAATTCCCGAAGACCCATTCAAACGAAGGGAGCTTGAATGGGAGGGGAAATGGCTCGGTATATTTTCGGATGTGATGTGTCGAGTCTTAGTAGAGGGATTCGAAGGATTGAGCTGGAAAAAAATCCGCAACCTAAGAATTTCCATAGCTGACACATACATCATTTTCAAAATCCCGGGTCTCATACTTTTCTTTTGAAGTCTGCAAGCTCAAATTAACGGAGAGTTCGAACAAATGTGCCTGAGTTTCAAAAAAGTGCATCATGTAGCCGGCAGTATTGACAAACCCCACGACATCCCCAATTTTCGGCAGGTTTGGCAAGGCTATTTTCCGCTTGAGCACAATATCCCGCTCAAGACAATAAGCTCCGGAAAAGTACACTTCGACTGGTTGTTTTGGTGTAGGGACAAAAGCGATTAGGGGATCCAATAAAAAATCGGCACTGGAGCTTTGCAACTGGCTCATGTTCATCTCAAGGCCTACAAGCCATCGACCCCCCATATCTTTTTTCCGAAATACGACTCTGGCGAGTGTCATGCCGACTTGGTTGAGGAGAGAACGCCCCGGTTCCATGCGTATTTCTATATTTCTGCCCTGGAGTAATTCTGAAGCGCTATTCCGGTTTTTGTAGCGATAGTTTAAGACTTTTTCGAGAAATACATCCCCGTTTCCCTCATTGAAAAAAGGATATGTTTCCAAGGCTCCCTGTATTTTATTATCGATCATTTGATATCCCAGGCCATCATTGTTAAAAGTGATCTCCTTCCGTTCTCCTTTGACTGCTTTTTTCAGTTCCCTCCTGAAACATTCCCACTCGTCTTCACTCTTCAGATAATTCACGAGCACTCCGCCCCCTATGTCAATAAACCGGGTATTGAGGCCGTGGGAATTCAGCTTTTCTGCCATAGAAATACACTGGTTTAATGCCGCTCCCCGTTCTTCAGTGGAATAGCCATTTAAATGAAAATGCAAACCTCTGTAAGTCAAATGTGAATACTTCCCCTGCCGGGAACAATTGGAAGCAATAAAAGACAACACTTCGTCTATATCAAAACCGAATCGACTGTAGAGCTTTTCCGTATCGGTATAAAATCCGCTTACACGAAAACCTACAGGGGTTTGTTTGTTGTGTTTTTTGGCGATACTGTTTAGCAAATCGCATTCATCCCGATTGTCCAGAATTACGAGTACATTATTTTCCACGGCCAATTTCAGTAATTTTTCTGTCTTTACAGCAGCTGTTACTACCAAAAGGTCAGGATTTACGCCGGCTTCCAGTGCTTCCAGACATTCCCTAAAGCTGGCAGTATCCACTCCTATTCCGTTTTCTTTGGATCGCTTTACAAGACTTTTGCATTTATTTGCTTTGCGGGCATAAAATAACTGATGTGGAATTCCGTGTTTTTCAAACACCTTGCGGAACGTATGAATATTTTTATCCACTGCAGGCAGATAGTGGATATTTAACGGGGACCCCCAGGTTTCAAAAAGTGAATCCAAAAGTATCTTGTCCGCCATCAGATTTAACATCCAATCACTGACCACAGGCGCAAGTGCAGGCAGTTCGGTTACTGGTTTCATCTGTTTAAATTTTTACTGTACTTAAGGCTGCAAATGAAAAAATTCTGAGTAAAACTTTCGCAATCTGGGGTTTGGCGCACTCCTCTGCTTTTGCAATTCTCTTACTTGAAGATCTCTCTTGCCTTTTGGGTGTGTTCTTCCCGTACGAGTGATTGGTTTTCTCTCCCGCCGTTTATGAGCTTTGCTGCCTTGAATGACTCCCAGACATTCACCCTTCAATCCCCATCCCAACCCACCATTGAGTTGCTTTGCTTCCAACTCGCCATGCCCCCAACTCGCGTTGTCCCCAACTCGCCGTGCCCCCAACTCAGTAGTGGGTTGGTGGATTGGCAGGGGGATGGTTCTCCCACTCAATTGAAGGTTTTCCGGATTTTCACCCTCAGGATGTGTTTGGTTGTGTACCGATTCCCGGGTGCTATTCATCAGATGTTGAATGACCGATTGTGACCATGAACCAGCAAAATTGTTTCGGGTCCGAGACAGGGTGTCATTATCGTGAACAATCCCTTCTGTAGGCCTACCGTAAAGTATAATTTTTTCAGGGATTCCCCGCGGGTTCATGAGATTGCCCTTTCGGTCTATCTGCAGGGTTCCCGGCGCATAACAAATATTTTTATCTCTGTTTATATAGGTTCGAGCAAGCCGATTTTCAAGTAAATTGGTGAATAAACCAGAAGCTTCTTTTCCCATTGAATTTTTGGGGATACGCGCATCCACCAGTATGTCACAGTAAATTTCAGAAATACCATTGTTCAGCATAAATCCGGTCTCAAGAGGTTTTATTTTGGGGCTCCTTGCAAATTGAAAGTCTACAATACCTGTATTTGCCAGTGCGATAATTTTCTTGAGATTACCGGGTGGCGGTCCAAAAGCAATGCGGTTTAATTTACCAAAGTAATAACCATCAAACTCCTGATGGGAAGCAGCATCCAGACCACTGAAAGAATAGATTTCGTTAAATACGGGGCTTATCCTTTTCCATACGGCAGCAGCGCGCAACTGAGCCTCGTGCACTATGTGTCGGTTGTTCTCGCAGGTAAAAGCAATGAGGTATTCCAGTATATTTTCGTGAGTACTTTTTGCGGGATTGAATTCCGGTTCCAGTAAACTCTCCAATGAAAAACGCGCATAACCCGGGTGTTTTTGATGATAGGTGTTTATTTGACCGGTTATTTCATCGTAATTTGAATGGTGGATGAGCTCCTCTTTCTCATGCGAGAATAAAGTCCTGTAGTACGCGCATTCCATATCCCGGGCAATGAGCGGAAGTATATCCTTTTTAAAACTTAATTTTACATGGTTTAAAGACCTGAGCGTTTCCACACTTAAACGCTCAGGGGCTTCATTCGTATTAAAATCGTATTTGGGCATCATTGGCCAGCCGGATTTTGAAAAGGGAAAAATGCGTTTCGGTTCCTTGCCGGATGTTTTGTAAACTAGTTTTCCATCAATCGCTTCTGCAAAAGAGCCTCCTTTTCCCTCGCTGAGGGCCAATGCCGCATCTATAAAAGTCAATCCCATTCCCTTTACAACCACCGTATCCCGCTCTGTGATCCCGTTTAAATTTTGTTGCACAGGATAGATAAAAGGGACTGTATTGTATTTTGGTTTTGTTGATTCGCTGTGACGCTGGTGTCCGGTAGATATCAAGATGTGTTGAAAATCGGTCAAACGGCATATCTTTTTCCGCTGTATAAAACCAATCGAATAGCCTTCGTCCATCTTTTCAATAGAACGCACCTCCGCGATATGTTGTTGGAGAGCGACATTTTCGGGGAGGTTTTGGATGAGCTGGGAAAATCCGTTTTCCAGATAGTCTCCGACCACGGCCCGTGACGCATACAACGGATCGATTTCATCCAGGGGCATTTGTTTTTCCAGCGCTATGAACTGCGATAAACTCAAGGGGTTTTTGACAACAGAAAGTGGCAATTCCTCTGTCCACATATTGATGTGTTTGTTGGCAAAATTCATTAACAGGTAAGCCGGTTGATCGCTTCTGTA
>SKYC01000023.1 GCA_007128085.1 Saprospiraceae bacterium
TATGCGAAATCTTGAACGAAACTCAAACCCCTTATCCGAATACAAATCTCATACTAAATTACGAAACAGTCGCATTTTAATTTACGTAAGTATTGGAAGTCTGAACTTAACAGAAAATAAATTTTTATGCGAGTTAGAATATTCGAACTCAGGTTAGTATATGTTTAGTAGGTGTGATTATAGGGATAAATTACCGGGGCTTCGAGAGCCCTTCGGCAGGGACCACCTCAGCTACCGGAAAAACAGCCTCAGCCATCGGAGATTGGTTTCCTATTCGTTACCACTTTTTGAGAAAGCGGATGTATAAGGTTGCCTGGCAACCTTATCGACAAATGTATAAATTATTCAATTCCCTCCCGGTTAATTTGAGCTTCACTGACGGTCACTGTTAAGCTGCATTCATCACATGAGCATTCTACTGTAGCGGTATCTAAATTAAATATTCCACGACAACCACATGTGCCACTGCAATTAATGGCATAAGTTTTATCAGCCATTCCGGATTCTGTGTAAGTATTCACATACATTAAAGTTTCTTCTGAGCCATCTGCCAATCTATAGTTATACAGAATGGTTGTAACAAGAGGTTGGAAATAAAAGTCAACGGAATTAAATGTGACCATTCTTTCGCCGTGTATTTCTTCAGTCAAATCGGCGAATTCGTTTAAGTGAAGATTTTCCGAATAAATTTGTTTCCAAATATCTATATTTGATTGGAATTGATCAGCAACAACTGTCATTGTACATCCTGAACAGCTACATTCAAATTTTCCCTCAGTATCTGTACCAACCTGGCAATGATTGTGAGGTCCCAAATTACCTCCCTCGCATGACTCGGTACTGCAAGTTATGCTAACGGGTCCTTGCAAAAATGTTACCCCATTTCTAACAAATTGGTTGGGATTGTCTGATCGGAGTTCAGCCTCAACAATTGATGGATTTGGAGCTTTTTGAATTTCATTTTTGCTTTCCTTCCATGAAGAAAAAGAAATCACTAGCATGAGGCCTATAATAATTTGAATGGATAATTTCATTGGTTGGAATTTGGATGCAAAATAAAAAAATTAAGATTGTAATATTAAACTACAGACAATTTATAATAGTGTATTTCCAACTATTTTAACTTGGCTCATGTCAAAATTTAAAAACCATGATCCGTTCATATGAATCTGGAGGAAAGCCAAATCTTATGGTAACTCACCGCAGGGAAGTTTATAAATTTCTAATCGGCAGTAAACACTATCAATATCTGTAATGCCCGATGATTTCAAAGTCAAATAATATGTCCTCAACCACCTGTCCCCTGCCGAGGTTGTGGACAATCAATGGCCTTTGGCCGTCCCTCGATTTTTTATCAACCACAATGCCAATGTGTGTCAAACCTCCTCCCAAACTCCAGGCCACTACATCGCCTGCAATGTAGTTTGTCGGATCGCTTGATACGGGGATTTCAGCCCCTTGTCGGCTAAAAAAAGTCATGAGATTGGGTACTCGGCGGTGATCGATATTTCTGTCTGTGGAATTCAAGCCCCAATTGTTGGGATATTTACTGAAATGGGCTTTCATGTCTTCATGTACCAACTTCTGTAAGTCCACACCCAGCATACGATAGGCTCGTATTACCACATCAGTACATACCCCTCTGTCGGGCGGAACATCTCCATTGGGGTAGTCGATAGAATAATAGGCAGGATCATAGGTGACTTCCCGCTCCGTTAGCTTCAATGCAGCGGTGGACAATTCCAAATTTTGAGCATGCAGGCCTTGACAATGAAAAAGAATCAGCCAAAGCAATGTCATTGACATCACTTTCAATCGCAGCCCGGAAAAATTATGTTTAAAAACAGGCATCATTTTTATCATATCATTACACTTACCAACCGAAAATTAGTACTCATATGTATTGTTTGGTGGTATTTTACTTTGGTTCCAATTCGTTTATTATTATGGGAATCAGCCTGTTGATTTTCCTCCTGTCTTCTGATGATAGTTGGGCATAGGTTATATTAAAAATTTCCAGTGATCTTTCATTTCGCATATCTGAGTAGCAATCCATAATCTCGTTGTAAATTGCCTTATAAATCTTATAGCTTGTTGCCCTGTAGCTCCGTAAAAGGATGGTTATTCCTTCTTCCAGAATTTTTGGTCTGAGCAGTGCGCATAGCTGATGAACTTCGACCACTTCACCATCAAAGGTAATGATATTGTTTGCATCAGTAAATATCCTTACTGAATTGGAATTATCTATATCGCTGTCAAGATGATCAAAATATTCAGATAAATTGGTGAGACCCAATGGAGGGGTAAAAATATACAAATACATTAGCTGAATCATTTTCCACAATTCAGAATCGTCATCGAATCGGTTGGTATAGTCAACCAATAACTGAGCTGTCAATTTTTTGAGTTTGTTGGGATCGGCTACAATACCCTTTTGATTCAAATTTATCACAGTTTCTAATTCTGCAAAAAATTGATTCAGGCAATAACCTTCTACCTCATCTAAAGAAGAGGAAATAAGGGTTGAACAGTGGTGCAAAATGCTGTCTATTTTCAATTCCGGTAATGGATAATTAAAGGTCCTTGCACCGGGTATTTTTCCGGTCGCTGCCATCAGATTCAATTTTTCCAACCTGGATTCAGCGGATGCAGAAACCACTCTGTTTGCGATCAAATTATACTC
The DNA here is from genome assembly GCA_007128085.1 of Saprospiraceae bacterium. Classification (GTDB taxonomy): domain Bacteria; phylum Bacteroidota; class Bacteroidia; order Chitinophagales; family Saprospiraceae; genus PWJY01. The sequence continues at coordinate 2,684 of SKYC01000023.1, forward strand.
AATTTCACGCATCAAATCGACAATGTCAATCTCATTTTCTTCGAAATGACTCACCATACACCGGTAGATCTTATCCTCGATGTTTTGAGTAAAAATGCTGCTGCTTAGTAGCAGTATAACAACAGAGGTCAATAATCTCATTGCACTTATTTAATAATGTTCAAAATTTTCACATCTCTTGAAAGTTTCGACCAAAGTTACAAAAACCTACAATAATAGCATCAGGCTCAATAGAGAATGTAAATTGATTGTGTAAGAGGCTTCCCATGGTATAATAGCCGTTTCCTACCCAAAAGTCCTCACTAAGCATATTTTTATAGATAAGGGTATAATCCCAATCAGCCGGTGGTTCTTCACCCATGCCTCAATGTTGCCGAAATTATAGACCGATAAGAAATTTTTCCAATTTCAAGATAAGAATATAGATTATAATCCCAAACGTCATGAATTGCATCATCAGAATTGTTGTTTACAACTACATCTAAACGGTTGGTATGAAGACCGTAATAGGCTTAGGTAAAGATCAATATAAGCAGAACAAGTTTATTCATGACCAATGATAAGGTGAAGTTATGTTTACTCTTTTCCAATAGTAAATCTATTGCCTCCTTTAATTGCTTTTTTTGCACCACTGGAGTACCAACCTGATTCAGGCAATTCTTCTACAGGGACAGCAATTGCTTTCAAACCAACTCCTATGACCCTGAGAATAGAATTATTGTCTATATCAGCGATATCTCCTAAATCCGGATAAAAGTTACTTAAATCTTGCTTGGACAAATGGTAAATTTCTGCACCGGCCTCAAAAGCAATTTCTATATCAGATAATTGATTGTTTTCATGCCTTAGCATTGCACATTCTGCGGAATAGTAGGTGATCCAAACAGGAAATAATCCCGGAGGTATTTCAAAACCATAGATGGATTCCAGCATTTTAAAATAGGCTGCATCATAGGGACCGTAAAAATTTTTGCGCACTTGACTTTCTAATACTACTCTGGCCGAATTGCGAAATGGTTTACCGTTTTCCTCTTCAAAAAAATCAACTATTTTACGAAGCTCTAAAAGGTTTTCTTCATTCTTAAATATCCAATTAAGGTGTTCCAGTCTGATGAATCGCTTTGGAAAATATTTTCCAAGTTGTTTAAGAAGCCCCAAACCCTCTTCTAAAGCATTGGATTCATTGCCATATCTTTGCTTAAGTAAGTGTTCTAATTCCTCGGCAGATACAGCAAATTTATTTACTTTTCTAATGTCCGATATCAAGTTGTTTTTATTTTGTTTCATAGTTGGATTTAATATACAACTTTGATTTTTTTATTATCCTCTTCAATTTCAAGAAAGGCTATTCCTGTGAAGTTATTATCCTCTATTGCTTGCTTAAATCTCTGCGACACATAATGACCACCTACCGGGCTATTAACAAAGCGAAAAATATCCTCCTTAGCCTCCGACAAGTTTAATATAATCTCCTTGTTTTTTAGCATTAGATCTTTGGTTGATAACTCCTCACGAATTTTCAAAAACTCCTCATAATTGGACACCTTGACATCATCACCAATAAACTTATAATCTTTTATGGATCCTACATAAAAGGAACTATTTACATAGTCAATATATTCCCTTTGTCTTGTAGAGGCTAAATAGAAAAGATTATAGCCTTTAATAATTTTATTCTTTTGAATGACGTCAATGGGCCAGTATTGAAACTGATCTATATTAAATTCCTTTAAAAAATCAATAAAATCATCGTTTACCACGTAATACCATGCCGTAACATTACCAACCGATAACATAGTAGTCAGCTTGGCTTTATTTTGAAGCTTGGGTACAGGGAGCTTGAAGTCGAAATCAATTGGGCCCTCGAATGGAAGAATTCCCTTTTGAAGATCTCCTGGGTGTCCCTCTATGGCCTGAGGATACTTACCGATTACTTTCATGTTTATGCCATCATTAATAAACTTATAATATTTATTCATAGTTATGGATAATTAATTAAATCTGCTTTTGTCCATACTACTTTCCCAAGTAAACCTACCCACGCCGGAGTTTCATAAATTTCCTCATCGAAAGAGTCGTCAAATTCCTCGAGTGCGTCCTGTATTATATCGCGATAATGCGCAGCCATTAATTCGTGTTGTGGGTCTCCCGGCGGAATACCATTTTCCATGTCGTAATGGAAGCGCATGTAGTAATCATACAGCCCTGGGTAGTCATCGATTAAGCCCTCTACAAACTGTGGACTCCATGGTATGTTTGGTTGTTGCGCTACTGAAAGTAACTTTCGGTAAATTTCTGCATGTATCATTTCGTGCATCATTGTTCTTGCAACATCTAACGGTGGTCTATATAGTTCTGTTCCATTAAAGGTAATAGTAATTACATAATTGTTGGGTTGAGATGTCCATGCATTAGCTGGATAACCAAAAGGGTATTCAACTTTCA
>SKYC01000269.1 GCA_007128085.1 Saprospiraceae bacterium
AGTGACAACAATAGTAATTGGGATTTTGATTCCCGAAAACCTTGCCCCATCCCTAAAGGGTGGTTTTTTCAACTTAAGTTTAAAAAAAAATTTAAAACTGCGCGCTGACTCTCCCCATTTGGGGAAGGAGGGCGAGCGTGGGCAAAAACTGAGATCGATTATAGCACATAACTGAGTACATGACAAAAAATTAACCTGCAATTCAATTGAAGTTGATTTTTAGCTATTTAAAGCAAATTTCAAGAGGCACCTTTTACCAAATACCTAACCGGTCCTTCCAATGCCTGAATTGCCCAGTGGAATCCACCATTTTGGATATTTTGCTAAGCGTAGAGAAAGCTCCTAAAGTTCCATGGGTCCCCGGAATGATGGCTTGCCATTCGTCCCCTAATCTTGTCGTTGGTGTATTTGATGCGAATAAACAGGACCGGATGAGAGATATTTGTGACGAACAAAAAACTCATTTGATATGGATTGGATTCCGGTTGTAGTAATCATACACATTATCAGCGGATATATAGCCCTCGCAGCGGGTTTTGCTGCCGCGATCAGCAAAAAATCAAGGGGAACACACAGCTTGTTCGGGAATGTATTTTATTTCAGCATGACCCTATCGGTGCTTTCGGTTATTGCTTTGAGCGCGGTGAGATTTTCGCCCTTTTTGTTTCCCATTGCGCTTTTTACCCTATATATGGTTACGGGAGGGAAGTTGGTTTTTTATTTAAAAAAGAAAAATCAGTTTCTCAAATGGTGGCCGGTATATGCTTATAGTGGAATTGGAATATCGCTGGTTATGATTTTTCTCGCAGGCTACTTTTTTCTGTATATCGACGGTGTTATGGCATTCATTCTCGCTGTTTTCTCTGCAATACAGCTGAGTATGTCCATTGTAGATTTTAGAAAAAATCCGGGAAAAATGCCACAGATCAAGGTTTTTCAGCACATCAATAAGATGGGAGGAGGGTTCATCGCCGCCACAACTGCTTTTGTGGTAGTGAATATTTCCTTTTTACCCCCTTTGATAGGCTGGCTGGCTCCAACTGCAATAGGTGTCCTACTGATGGTATATGCCACGCGTCAGCGCAAAGGAAAATCGGCGGTGAGAGGATAAATAATATCAATTAGGTAAATGGCCATTTACCCCGGTTATCGTAGATGTGAGGTGGAAACAATCATGCAGATTACCGGGGATTATGATTGTGAATCATTTATCGGGTTTGATCTCGTCCAGGATTTTTTTGGCGCCGTCTACACCGTCGTTTAAAGATTCTTTCACTGCGTCAACAGTACCGCCTCCGATGTCTCTGGCAGCGTCCATTGCAGCTATGATGGCTGTTTTAGTTGCTCCCAGTGTGTCGCCTCCGACCTGTTTAACACCGCTTACCGCACCGACTACTGCCGCAACGGCTACCATACCAACATTCTCACCCAATTCCTTTGCGCTGTAAATGGCTTGCTGCACCGACCCTCTTACAGCGTCTTTTTGATCTACACCGCTGGCCATGGCACCCTGAACCGCTCCGTTTACTATACCTTTAATGGCTTTTATGAAAGACAGTCCGATATTGACTACCCCTTCTACGGATCCCTTAACAATGGATGCAGGGACTTGAATCCCTTTGACCACCAATTCCCCGGTACCCTTAATTGCAGTGACCGCAACATCCTTTACTGAGCTCACGATGGTGGAACCCACATCTGCCGCTCCTTTCAGCGTACCGACAACGCCACCTTTTACTCCATTGACTATCTTAGAAACTAGTTTAATTGGCATAATATAACTTTTTATTGTTAAAAAAAATCACAAGGGCATGCATTAGGAAGCCGATCATGAATTTACAACAATAAAAGTGTGAAATTGTTCAACTTTAATATTAAAGATTGTTTTATTTGCCTTAAATTCACTTAACCTTTTTCTTTTTACTAAATCGATTGTGTACGAATGGGTAGCTAAAAACAGCGATTAGAATAAGGGCACCGCCGAGGTAAAATTGGGGGGAGAGTTCGTGGTGTTCTTTTAAAATGACAATGGCCAGCAAAATACCGTAAATCGGTTCGAGATTGATGGACAGAGCCGTGACAAAAGCCGATAAATGATGTAGCGCACGGAGGGCAAGAGCATACGCCAAAGTCGTACATAGCAAGGCCAAAATCAACAAATACCCGATATCACTCAAGGAGGGAGTGAGTTCAATCCCCCCGCCCAGAATGTATATAAAAGGCAGTAAAAGGCTTAAAAACCCAAAGGCACCCCCCATTTCAATGGCCGAAATCGTCAGTGGATCAGAACGCGTGATCAGTTTTTTATTCAATATCCCGAAAAGAGAGGCCAACAATGCGGAAATCAGACCCACCACTATTCCGAGGTAGTAATCCGCTTCTACAGCCTGAACTATGAGAATCATGCCCGGAATGATCAATATACTCAATGCCGTTTCGTACCAGTAAAAGGGTCGTTTGACAATCAGGGGTTCCAGCAGGGAAGTCATAAAAGAAGTGGTGGCCAGACATATCAGTGTAATGGAAGCATTGGCCAGCTTTACGGCACCGAAAAAAGCCACCCAATGAAGGGCGACAATGGCACCGATAAGCAAGTACTTGACGGCCAACTCACGGGGTATTTTCCGAAGGGCGTTGCGCACCCGGAAAAAAAATAGAAAGCTGATGCCGGCCAACATTACCCGGTACCATACCAGGGCAATGGCAGAGAGTTGGATCAGGTCGCCCAGAATAGCGGTGAATCCAAACAACAGTACAGCTATGTGGAGCTCCAGGTAAGCCTTTTTCTCAGGATTGATCACAATTGCAAAAATGCAGTATTTTTTTATGCCACCGATGGAATTGTCATAAAAATAATCCGGTGAAATTCAGTGGGGGCGAGCGTGGACAGAAAACGCACCAATAAACAACTGCTGATTTATCTTTGTCTTAATGCTGCCTTCGAGAGCCCTTCGACAAACTCAGGAACCAACTCGGGCAGCGGGCAGTTGAGGTTGGCAACGAATTTCCGGTGGCTGAGGCTCTCAAAGCCCCGGAAAATTAGTGCGGACCCTTCTGCGCTCTCACTCTGCGTTCTCTGCGCCATAGCGGTAAAATCACTTCAGCTCCCTCTTCCAGTCTCTTACTACACACATCCAGTCACACCGGGACTGCTGCCTTTTTGTTGCTTTAATGCTGCCTTCGAGGGCCTCAGGCAGCGGGTTTTAGGTGATCGTTTTATTGTTGTCTTCGAAAACCCTTCGACAGGTTCAGGGACCACCTCAGACAGCGGATAGTTGAGGCTGCCAAGGACTTTCCGGTGGCTGAGGCCCTCGAAGCCCCGGAATTTTATCCCCATAATTACAAAAAACGCTGGCGCGTGGACTCTCCCTCTTTGGGGACCGGGGCCGAGCGCGGGCAGAAAGCTTAAATACACACATTCAATTCAAATCACAACCTATTGATTTTAAATCTTTTTAATATGCTGATAATTTTTATGTAAAAATATTTCGGCAAATCCAACGCATTATTCCCATACTTAACGTATTTTTGCGTTACAAAACGGATACTATAGTTATGAATCAACGATTGACACAAACAGAAGAAGAGATCATGCACCACATATGGGATATGAAAGAGTGCACAGTAAGGGAAATTATCAACCGGATGGGAGATCCCGACACGCCTCACAGTACGGTATCGTCGGTAGTGCGGATATTGGAGAAAAAGGGATTTGTCGACCACAAGACATACGGCCGTACACATTTGTATTTTCCGATCATTGAGCGCGATTTTTACCTGCTGCATTATTTGGAAAACCTGGAGGAGGATTATTTTGAAGGCTCTACCCGAGCGCTGGTCTCCTTTTTGGTAAAAGAGCAAAAATTGAGCAGGGAGGATCTCAGAGAGATCATGGATATAATCAATAAAACCGATGAGAAATGAGTGCATTTTACGCCCTGCAGTTTACCACCATTGTCATCCTCGGATTGTTGGTATACTACTACGGACTGAGGGAGTTGAGGTGGTTCTCTGTAGCCAGGGGTTTTCTTTTACTATTAATACCTGTGGCTGTTCTACTTCCCTTGCTTTACCAGGCGGTGATTTATGAAATTCCGACAGCCACTTTTGCCATTGGATTGGATGAAATTATAATCGGACTGCCTTCACAGACAGCAGATTCCGTTGCGGCCCAATCCACTTCTTTTTTCTCCGGATGGACAGCGGTTTTGGCTTTTATATACCTCATTGGATTAATCTATAGTACGGCGAAATTGCTACAATCATCCTTTGCACTTAGAAGAATAGAGCGCCGTGCTGTTTTCATTCAAAAAGAGGGTCGAGCCCGGGTATTCTCCTGGAGGGGTGATATGCCATTTACTTTTAGAAACAACATTTTTTTACCCGCCGCATTGGAAAGAAACAGCCAGGATTACAAAATGATTCTCCGGCACGAAATGAATCACGTTCATTACCGACATTGGATGGATAAAATGTGGATCAATTTTCAGTGCGTTCTACTGTGGTTTTTTCCACCCGTTTATTGGCTTCGCTCGGCCATCAGTGAGGTCCACGAGTTACAGGCCGATCGCTCGGTGGTCATGAATTACCCAAAAAAGGCCTATATGTTACTCCTTTTGAGGAGTTCTGTAAATCCAAAAATTAATCGAATCAATTTGGCATCGCCATTTATTTCTTTAAGCTTAAAAAAACGCATAAAAATGATCGCAGGAAAAACCATGAAACCATTAACGAGCAGTGTGATTGTCGGTTTGTGCTTGGTGCTGATGGGACTCGTTTCTCTCACAGGTTGTAAAACGCTGGGAATAGGAGACTCCGCAGAGACCACGCATACAGAGGCCAATAATGGTTTAGAAGCACCTCCACCCCCACCTGAACCTGAAGCACCACAACCCCCACCTAAACCCGAATCGGAAGAAATCTTTCAGGTGGTCGAAGAAATGCCGCGTTTCCCCGGATGTGAAGAGATGGCGGGAACAAAAGAAGAAATTGAGGAATGTGCCTTTAAAAAAATGGGAGAGTTCATCTATTCCCAAATCCGGTATCCCGAGGAAGCCAAGAAGCAGGGTATCACCGGAATGGTAGTCGTCAGCTTTATAGTTAATAAGGTGGGTGAAATTGAAGATGCCAAAGTGGTGAGAGATCCCGGCAGTGGCTTGGGAGATGAAGCACTTCGGGTGGTCAATTTGATGAATGAAATGGAAGACCGGTGGATACCGGGCAGGCAAAGAGGAAGAATTGTCAATGTTCAGTTTAATCTACCCGTGCAGTTTTCGCTTCCAGAATAAATATGAGAAGTAAACAAGATTGACCAAGATGGTTTCTGTGGCCAGGCTATATGTGGCAGGCAGAGTTCGACATAATTTCTTAAATCGGGCAGTTTGATAGCCCGTATTCATAAAGAGCCCCACCGGACAGATCAGATAATTCGAAAAACCTCGATACATGGCAGTGGGTGTCAAAGCACATTAATTCTATCGTTTAAAGAAGAAGGGCTACCGTTTTGCAGCCCTTCCCATCTATTTTTTAGGTTTCAAGTCAGTTGATTTTCAAAATATTTTCAGTAAGAACCTTTTTATCTGTTTTTATTCGGAGAATTAACAAGCCTTCGGGGAGCTGGGTCAAATCCAGCTTATTCACGGCATCGGCATAAATGTCGTTGAATTTAAAACTTTCGATCAATTGACCTGTGGAGTTAAACACATCGAAATGTACTTCCCTCAAGGATTCATTGATGGTGAAATAGCTCACCCCCTTGGTGGGATTGGGATAAACCGCAACAGAGAGATCGTTGATCTCATCTTTTCCGTGCAACAATTCCACAGAACCTGGCGAATTCGTTTGGTTTATTGCCATACCTGTGATCTCGAAATCATCTATACTGAATGATTTGCTGATGTTTGGATTTCCACCTCCCGTAAAATCAAAATTCCATCTGAAAATTACAGAAGACTGTCCGTCCAATTCGGGAAGCCCATTGGAATAATAGGTGGGATTACCCGTGGATGAGTTCCAATTTTCCAATTGGGTCCAGTTGGCTCCACCATCGGTACTGTAATAAAATCCTGCCGAACTTCGGAAATGATCGTAGTAATAAGTAAAATCAACTGCGATATTCTCCCTGTTTGAAAGGTCAAATTCCGGACTGTATAAATCCGTATTTCTGGCCGAGTTTCCGGAAACGCTGACATAGGCATAGTTCCCTGTAGTTCCGCTCAATCCCCCGGAAAAGGTTCCCACCTGCCAGGCAGCACCCGAACCGGATATCAACTCGGTGTCCCAACAATCGGGCAAATCGCTACTGGCATCGAAGTCTTCAGCGTGCGGCAAATCACTTATAACACAGGGATCGACCGGAGCTGATATAAAAAATGCTTCTATGCTGTGGTTTTCAGCGACATTGGAAAAAGTGTAACTGTTTACTGCACCCACGCTGATGTTGTCAACCAGTACGTCATCAATATCGTATCCACTGTCGGGTGAGATGGTAAATGTCTGGTCATCTCCTTCTGAAACCGATACACTGCCCGCCGGGGATATACTACCTCCCGACCCTGCAGTTGCAGTTATGGTGTAGGTTGGAATCGATACAAAGGAGGCCGAAATGGTGTGATCGTCATTAACGTCGTTAAAGGTATAGCTATTCACTGCTCCCACGCTTGAGCCATCGACCAATACATCGTCGATCGCATAACCGGTTTCAGCGGTAATATTGAATGTTTGATCGTCTCCCTCAAATACCGTAATGCTACCCGAAGGTGTGATACTTCCCCCGGAACCGGAAGTAGCTGTAATGGTATATTCTGCAAGTGGATCTGAAGACGTTATGGCAATATCATCAATGCTCCAACTTTTAGAGGAGTTGGGGTTCCCACCACCATCAAACTCAAAAGTCCACTTAAATTTTACATTGGCCTGTCCTGCCACACTGTTGATTGCCTGGCTAAACGCAGCGGGATTGGAAGTGGATGAGTTCCAGCTTTGGATGGTTTCCCACTGATTTCCGCCATCAATACTGTAGGCCAGGCTGGCTGAACTTCTGAAGTGGTTGTAATAATGGATAAATTCGAGATTTATGCCACTGTATGAAGAAAAGTCAAACGGAGGGCTGATCAACTCTGCAATTTGGGTTGAATTTCCAGTGGCTCTGGCATAGGCGTAATTGCTGCCGTCATTGGATAATCCGCCGGAGAATGTTCCCGACTGCCAGTTGAGGTTGCCTTGCAAGCTGTTTGACTCCCAACAATCGGGCAAATTAGCAACATTGAAATCTTCTGAATACGGAAGACTGGTTTCCAAACAAGGATCCGGGGGTTCTTCAGCAAAACCCGCAAAAATGGTGTGATTTTGGGTGACATTGGTAAAGGTATAGGTACTCACGGCTCCTATACTGATTCCATCTACCTCTACATCATCTATAACATAGCCCGGATTGGCTTCAATGGAAAAAGTTTGATCAGTTCCTTCGTATACTTCTACATCTCCAGAGGGAGAAATGTTACCGTTGGCACCCGAGGTAGCTGAAATAATATAAGTGGGGGCCGGTGAAAACGAAGCAGAGAGGGTGTGATTTTGGGTGACATTGGTAAAGGTATAGGTACTCACAGCTCCTACACTGCTTCCGTCTACCAGTACATCCTCTATTGCGTAACCCCAATCTGCCTCAATGGTAAAAGTTTGATCATTCCCATCCACAACAGATACATCGCCTGATGGAGTAACGGTGCCATTGGTTCCCGCAGTTGCCGTAATGGTATGAGTGGGCCCCTGACTGTTGATCATGGCATTTAGTGAAGCGATGGCATTGAGCCTGCCTGTACCCAACAGTCCGACATAGGAGGGATTTTCGGTGTCAATATTGTCGGCATGGTCCACGAGAAAATCCCACAATTGCTGATTGGTAAGTGTTCCCGGGCTGTGTGAAAGCAAAAGTGCTGCCACTCCGGAAACATGTGGGCAAGCCATGGAGGTACCGGACATCCAATAGTAATTGCCTCCGGCTCCCAGGCTGGCAATATCTGTGCCCGGGGCTGATATATCGATCCAGTTTCCGTAGTTTGAAAAACCAGATTTTTTATCTTTGTTGTCCGTAGAGGCGACAGCCAGAGTTCCCGAATAATAAGCGGGATACCAATCTGCGTCGTCGTCGCTGTTGCCAGCTGCAAATATGGTTATTCCTCCGTCCAGTATATCTCCTCCGGCATTATCATTGAAATAATCGATGCCATCGAGGTCCGATTGATTGTACACCCCGGAAACCGTATAACCCCAACTGTTTTGTGAAATTACAGCTCCATTGTCTACTGCGTAGACATTGAGTTCCAGGTTATTCATCCCATGAGACCCATTAAAAATATCGATCGTCATTATTTTTACACCGGTTTCGGGGCTTCCGTCCCCTCCGGCAGTGCCCGCTACTCCAATCTCGTTATTGGATACGGCAGCAACGGTTCCGGATACGTGCGTTCCGTGGTTGTCGGCTGTGGTATTGTTTCCATCCGGGCCAATACCGGACCACATATTGGCTTCCAGGTCGGGGTGGTCGTACTGGGCTCCACCATCAATTACCGCTACGATGATGTCCGGATTTCCGGTTACAATATCCCAGGCTTCCTCTGCCTTTATATCCGCGCCCGGGGTACCGTTGACCCCTTGAATGCTTTGGCCGGTATTTTTAAAACCCCATTGAAGGTGATAAAACTGATCGTCCGGGCTCCACCTCGAATGAGAGGGGGAGTCTTGAGCTCCAATGGGCTCTGCGCTTGTGGGCTCTATGGGCCTCTTAATAAATACGGGTTCCGCAATTTCCACCACGTCCAGATTATTAAAGGCCTGCAAAGCTTCTATTATGTCTGCCTGGCCGTCCATTTCTAATTCGTACCATAGGTGCAACCCGTGATCTTTGTGTTTTTCCAGCTGAGCGGCATTGAAGCTTCTGGAAGTATAAAGTTGATGCAACAGGGACCGATATTGAGTAATGCCGAATTGACTGTTTAATTCATCAACTTCCATGTGGCTGAGCTCGACCAGCCCTGACCTGGAAGCGGAAATTAATGTGCTCTCCAAATTCGCCTCCATTTCGGGTTTGAACTTTACCTGAATGACTCCGGGATAATAAGCATCTGCAGGAACGGAACTAAAATCAATAGCCGGCCTGTCTCCGGTAGGTATTTTCTGATGTTGCGCCTGGCCTTGTACGTTCAAAAACAAGTGAAAAACAAAGACAAGCAATAGAAACTGACTGAGTTTGTAAAAGGAACCCTTCATAGTAAAAAGTTTAAATGAGTTTATAAAATAGTATCGCGACACAGAATCTCTGTCGTAAAGTTAAGAAAATATTTATAAAATCTTAAAAGAAAAGATGTTTAAATGCAACTCGAACTCATCCACAGGTCGAAGACTTTTCCGTGTCTCAGCGGAGGTGAATTCAGATAGGAAATGGGATTTCCATTTTTTTGGCAATCAAACCTTTTAACTACTGGTGTTTTTTTAAAGTTCCCTTCCGGTTGAATAGGTTTTTATTTATTGGGTACCCGATCCCTGAATATTGGTAAAATACCCGTTGAGTAGCCCATCTGTTAAGGACAAATTTTTCCTTACAGGGTCGCTTTTTCATTTTAATTTTCAAATAAAGTGCTTTGTTTTACTACACTTGCCACAGAAGCCACTATTTTTGTCCACATGATAAAACTTATTCACCCGTTCATTTTGTGCTTTTCCCTGGTATTCTGGAGTATCTCCGTGTTTACGCAGGTACCCGAGTACTATCAGACCATCGATTTTTCTGTCGACGGCCACGAATTGATGGAACAGTTATCTGAGCTTGTGACGCATACCCATGAAACAGAACTCAGCTACAATCCAGGTGTTTGGGATGCCATTAAATTAACCGATTTGGATCCGGAAAATTCGGAGCGTGTTTTGTTGGTATACGGTTACGATGACGGAGATGGTGATCACATTACAGATCGGAGCAGAGGGGTAGATGAAAATTGTTCTACCAGTGACTGCACGGGATATTGGAACAGAGAGCATGTGGTCGCCCGATCGCAGGCCGTTCCGTCCCTCCCTTTGTCCGGAGCCGGCACAGATGTCCACAACTTGAGAGCTTGCGATGCGGTGATGAACGAAATACGGGGCAACAGAAGGTTTGCTGAGGGAGAGGGGCATGCCCGGGTGACCACAGAGGGTGACTTCTATCCCGGTGATGAATGGGCGGGAGATGTAGCGCGCATGCTCATGTACATGTACATACGATACGAGGATCGCTGTCTACCTGAGTACGTTGCTGTAGGAACTTCCTTTTACGATGATGAAGAAAAAATGATCGACCTGCTCCTGGAGTGGAATGCCCTGGATCCGGTATCTGAAATAGAGTTGCAGCGCAACGATATACTGGAGGATTTGCAAGGCAATCGCAATCCCTTCATAGACAATCCCTACTTGGCCACAATGATATGGAACGGGCCGGAGGCGGAAGATCGGTGGATGATTTCATCTGTTGATGATACTGAGTCACTTCCATTGCAAATTTTCCCAACCCTTACCCGCGACCGGGTCTATTTTTACAACGCTGAAAATACCCGTTGGAACTACTCCATATATACGCCTTTGGGACAAATGATAAAAAGTGGCTCTACCGATGGATCCATCGACCTAAGCAATAAGAGCAATTCCTGGTACCTGATCAGATTGTTTACGAATGAAGGGAAAAGCAGTGTTCACCGCGTTCTGAAACAATAAAAGTTGCTCTGATGTCGGTTCAAGAGACTATTCTTTGATTTGACCGTCAAATGCCGGCGGTGAGATCCCGAATGGGTGGTTTACAATCTTCCATGAACAATTCAAAGTGGACTTTCCCACCAATTTTTTCAAAGACGTTGGTTTTCTCAATGACTTCCCGATAGGTTTTGTAGCAGTCCAGACAATCCGAGAGTGCAGCGCGATCGTCATCGGACAATTCAAACACACAGTCTATGTAGGGTTTTTTCGATTGTATCATCCTAAAAACTCCGTCTTGAAAGCTGTCTGATTCATCGTCGGGGACGGTAAAAAAAGCCAGTCTCTTCAGGTAATTTGCTCCGCGGTCTTTCATTTCCAGATACACTCTTTTGACCACCGCATGGGTGACCAAATGATCGTGAAATCCACTGATTCCATGGACGGGATAGGAAACGACAATATCGGGTTGGATTTTAACGATTCGCTCTTTAATGGCACTTTCCAGTTTTCTGGGATCCAGTTCTTTGAGTTGGTTGTCAGGAAAGTCAAGAACTTCCATACTGTCGAGTTGCAATCGCTTTTTGACGCATTCCATTTCGCGAAACCGGATATCGGCCATTTCGGCTTTACTGACGCCTAGCTTGATTCGTTGGGAAGTTGCCTCTCCGTGAGTGAGGGTGAGCAGATGAACCTCATGACCCTCTCTTTTTTGCCTGTTCATCGCCGCCGCCGGTCCAAAAGACTCGTCATCGGGATGGGGGAATATGTATAGAAATTTCATTGACTCCATATTTTTTCTGCCCTATGGCTGCGGACGTAAACGCACGCCCATCCGATGCACGGTTCCATTTGGGCCGTTTTAAAAACAAGGTATGATTCATCCCTCTGTATCCATATCATTCTCTCATGCATGCATCGTACAATTTTGCCAGCTGAATCAGGTCTTCCGTATTTCTGGAAAATTCCCCGTTTCCGGCCCGATTGCTCAAGTCGTCACAATCTTCCACATACCTTGAAAGGCCGCGATTCCAGTTGAGAAATCTTCTTCCATGCAATGAGAGTAAATCATCGTCTGCACCTTTTCTCATCACAAACTCCCTTTCTGTATTGCCAACAGAGGCCTCTGAAGTGGGATAATATCTAAGTACCTGTATGTTTTCAGAATCGTACAAAACTTCCATAAATTCAGGACTGGATCTCAAAGATACCGACATTCCCGGCGAATAATCCTCCAGTATAAACTTCCGGTCATCGAAGGTGAATCCCGAAACCACTGTTTTACCCAGGGGGGTTCTGATGAAATAAGGGCCCTCATCGACCATAACGATCAAATTACTCTCACCGTGCAGTAAGCTCAACTCTCCGTCTCTACTCGGATTTAAATAAAACTTGCATCTTAAAGGATCTCTCCCATCGCTGTAATACACGAATCCAGAAAATTCTTCTGCTCCCTCCCGGACGCCCTCTGCTGCCAGTCTGTCTTCTCTGGCCCTTAGATGCATGAGATCTTGTTCTGTGGAATAAGTGACTTCCGGCAATGTACTTTCGTCAAACACGATCAATTCTTCGATTGACAGGTGCTTGGTAGTAAAGCCCGTACTCTCAAACAAACTCCTCGTACTGTGTATTCTATTGCTCAAATAACCCACCGTACCCGATCTCATATCCAATTCCTCCAGTTTTTCGAGGTATTTAACTGCGTTGTCCAAATCTTCGATCCAATAATAGGTGGTGGCTAAATTAAATAGGCAGGAATACATTAACCGTCTCTCCTGCCTTTCTTCCGGGTCTAGGCCTTTCATTTCATCTTTCCAGAATTCAATTACCGGATGGACTTCATCAAAAATTTCTTCGGGTATCGGTTGATTGTACTTTAATTGAGAAAGTGCCTCCTTTACAATTTGAAAATTGGCCTGATGTGCATCATAAGAGGGATGCCTTCGATTCCCCAGCACTTCAAATACCGCAGAAATATTGGTTTGTTCCCTGTATCCGTATCTTTCAACCAACACCTTGGATATTTCCTCAAAAAATTCGGATAAGTATCTGTTCCTAAAGGATCTCATATCATTGCTTCCATTGCGATTCCAGTGGGTTCTCGCTCCCGCTGAATTACTAAATTCTCTCGATCGGTAAGTTCTTGTATCTGTTCCATCATTGATAAGAGATTCAAATAAAACGTCTCCATTATAATCGGTAATTTTTAAAGCGACAGGCATACCAATGGTGACCTCCACAAAATGAACCGGTTTTTGATCCCGCGAAGGGGCAGGACCTCTTCTCGACGGGGTAGGAGCTCCGGACTTAACCTCCGCGTCTGATTCATTAAAGTTATCCAGAATTATTTCAATGTGAAAAAAGCCATTGCTGTTCACTTTGGTTAAGCCGGGAATATCGACATATTCCCCCAGTAGATTCATTTCATTGGTACCCATTACTCTCAACTGATCAGGTCTCACAGAAATAGATGCACTATACGCAGTATATTCAAAATCCACAGGATGGGTGGGAAGTTCTAAATAGCTGATCGGAAAAGTCTCAGTGTCAAAACCAACCCTCTGTCCTTCAAGGGGATTGATTACAAAAAACGCAAAGAGGATCAACAAAACGGTCAATTGATTACAAAACAATTTCATCGGTTACGGAATTTAATTACTTAAAAAAGAAAAAACACTTTTAATCCATCAGTCTAAGGGTATTAAACTTATAGAAGTATTGAATAAATTGATCCCGGACATATGAGGAAAATCCTATCCCTATCACCCTGATGATCAAAAGGTATTGAATCAGTACCATGCAATTTTCAGCTTATTTCGATCTCAATAAATCGGACATATACTCATTCAATATTTAAAGATATAACTTTTTTGATAATTCCGGGCGGGAAGGAACAAACCGTCGGCGATAATTCTATAGCCCGTGAGGACGGCTAATGAGATGCGGGAAACTGCCACCATTCGCAATGGAACTTCCCTTTGGTTCATGGATACATCCATGCTTTTTTTGGAAATATGAAACTAAGTGACTGTTCATTCGGATGTTTTTTAAGAGCGCTATCGTCTCTTAAAAAAGGTGTAGTTTATTTATTCATTTATTCATGTGGGTTGGGTGAAATTATTCATGAAAGCCGTCTTTGTGATTGTACTGCAGTTCGATTGCGCAGCCATTGGGATCAGGGAGTTCTAAGGAAGAGTCACGGTCGTCAATTTCTCCAGACTCTGTGAACTGCAGTGAAAATTATGGGGATGCTACTTGAATGAATTTTTTATTAACTTTGTTAGAATCATTAACCGTTTAGTGCCATGGAGCGAACCTTGATAAGTTTTGACTGGGCAGTAAAGAGAATTCTGAGACAGAAAGCCAACTTTGGAATTCTGGAAGGATTTTTGTCGGAGTTAATCAAGAGAGATATACGTATAAAAAGTATCCTCGAATCCGAAAGCAACAAAGAGCATGAGGATGATAAATACAATCAGGTCGATTTGTTGTGCGAGGATGTCAACGGTGATTTGATCATTATAGAAGTCCAGTTTTACGAAGAGGTGGATTATTTTCAAAGGGTGTTGTTCGGTACGTCAAAAGTGATTACCGAACACATGTCAGAAGGAAGTCCATATGAAAAAGTCAAAAAGGTATATTCGGTAAATATTCTGTATTTTGACCTTGGCAGTGGATCAGATTACGTATACAGGGGAAGGATGAATTTCACGGGTTTGCATTGCGAAGACCAGCTTGAACTGAATAAGGTACAACAGAAGAAATTCTCCAGTCAATACCCCTCCGACATATTCCCGGAGATCTTCCTGATCAAAGTCAATAACTTTGACGATATCGCAAAAACACCTTTAGACGAGTGGATTTACTTTCTGAAGAATACAGCATTGCCAAAAAAATACAGCGCGAAAGGTCTTAATCAATTAGAACAAAAACTAAATTACGATAAAATGGATACCGCAACTAAACAAAAGTATGAGGACTATCTCACCAGTGTACGAGTTACAAAGAGTATGATAGAAACTGCAAAGTTGAGAGGGCGCATAGAGGGACGTGAAGAGGGACGTGAAGAGGGACGTGAAGAGAGACTTTATGAAAAAAACAAGATACTCTTAAAGTTGTATGACCTCGGACAAGAAGTCTCTTTTATTGCTGAGGTGATGGAAATGAAAGAAGATGAGGTGATTCAAATACTCAAAGAGTCCGGGCGGCTTTAACACCGATTTTTTTCAAAAGCGCTATAGTTCCTTAAAAAAGGTACACCAAACAAATCATGCAGTTGGATATCATTAAACGAACCCGAATGGGGGTATACAGAAAAATCAAACCATGGATACGGGTAATATTTCCAAGGGGACTTTTTTATCCCGGAGCTCCTGTAGAAGCGGAAGGTTCATCTATTTCCAGAGGTGGATTTAACTCCACCAATTTCTTATACCCTCCTTCAACCTCCACGAAGTGATGAACACCGCGTGCTTTAAGAATAGAAGCGGCTATCATGCTCCTGTAGCCACCTGCACAGTAAATAGCAGCCATTCTCCCGTTAAATCTTTTACAACTCCACTCATTGATGATATTGAGAGGCAGATTAATGGCTCCTTTCACCCGACCGCTTTTGTATTCCACCGGTCGTCTTACATCCCAAACCACCCAATTTTCAGTAGTGAGTCGGGAAATAAAATCAGCGGCCGTTATCCGATCTATGGTATCCACTGGTCGGTGCGACTTTACCCAACTTTCCATGCCGCCCTCCAAATACCCAAGAACCCTATCAAACCCCACCCTGGCGAGTCTCCTGATACTCTCTTTTTCCTTTCCGGGTTCACATACCAAAACCAGGGGTTTATTTACATTTTCCAACAATGCACCCACCCAGGGGGCGAACTGTCCGCACAGTCCAATATTCAAGGCACCACAGACAAATCCCTTGGAAAACTCCCCTGGATCGCGGGTATCTAAAATTGTGGCACAGGTTCTGCGAACGACGGTTTCAAAGCGTTCCGGATTGAGTGGGTTCAATGATTTTTTCATCACCTTTTCCAGAG
The DNA here is from genome assembly GCA_007128085.1 of Saprospiraceae bacterium. Taxonomy (GTDB): domain Bacteria; phylum Bacteroidota; class Bacteroidia; order Chitinophagales; family Saprospiraceae; genus PWJY01. The sequence goes on from SKYC01000269.1 coordinate 15,762, forward strand.
GTGTATAGCCTTCCTTATTTAATTGCACATTGTCCGGAAAATACGATGGGGGTGCTTCCAACCCCTCCGTTACCACACGAATAAATTCTTCTTTCCCCTCGGTCTTCAGGGCGTAGTTTACCTTCTTTTGATTGCCCAGGGTGTCGACTGTTTTATCCATCATTTTCTTCCCACATGCGCTTCCCGCACCGTGCCCGGGGTATACAACCACATCGTCCGGTAGGGGCAGGATCTTTTCCTGAAGGGAATCGTACAACATCCCCGCTAGATCTTGCATGCTGTATTCACTGCTGTCCTGAGCGAGATCGGGTCTGCCCACATCTCCCAAAAACAGCGTATCCCCTGTGAAAAGTGCGAGTTCTTTACCCTTTTTATCTTTCAACAAATAACTCGTGGACTCCAGTGTATGACCCGGAGTGTGCAGGGCCACAATGGTGTGGTCACCGATTGGAAACTCTTCTCCGTCAGTCGCAGAGTGGATATTGAACGAAGTAGAGGCACCGGGACCATAGACAATGGTAGCGCCGGTAATTTCAGCCAGGTCTAGATGTCCGGAAACAAAATCCGCGTGAAAATGGGTTTCGAAAATGTATTTGATTTTCACTCCCTCTTTTTCCGCCAACTCCAGATAGGGCTCCGTTTCTCTGAGAGGGTCAACTATAGCAGCATCCTCTCCCGATCGGATAAAGTAGGATCCCTGTGAGAGACAGGCCGTGTAGATCTGTTCTATTTTTATGCTCATTGCAATGATTTAACATTATCTATAACTAAAAATAAAGGTAAAAAAATTCCCCGGAAGGCGGGTATTCCCACGCGGCTTAGTTTTTTCTAATTGGATTGTCTTCGAAACTTGCCCTCTCGCCACGCATCGATAAATTCTTTCCAGGCCATGGGGTTGAGTACCTGCATGGGTCTGAATTGTCCCTGGTGGTAATGGGATTGCGCTTGCTGTCTTAAATAAAGCGAAGTAGTTTCTCTTCCATCGGCAGGTAAATCTTCTCGCAGTCTGGCAAGTGCTTCTTCGGAGAGGTTGTCTGCAGCCCTGCGCTGTAATTCATTGGAAACATCCATGGCCAGAAATTCGATGTCGAAAAATTCCCGGCTCGGCCAGGGATAAATGACCGTTTCCGGCAATGTCAACGTATCCTGTGTCATCATTTGGATCAAGGTATACCGGTCGCTCCACAGATCGGTAGGCACCTCGTATTCGATGGTCTCATAACCGAGCGCAGAAAAAATCACC
>SKYC01000300.1 GCA_007128085.1 Saprospiraceae bacterium
AAAGTTTAAAGCATTTTTTAAATCCTGATTGGAATCGGTATAAATGATGAACTCCCATCCGTTTTGCTGAACCATGGGTCTCACCCTGGCCAGGCCTCTGGTGTCGTCAATGGATACTGCTACGATTTCAAGATCGAATTCTTCTTTCCAATCCTCGTATATGTCGGCCAGTGCGTCCAGCTCTCTTCGGCAGGGAACACACCAGGTGGCCCAAAAAGTAATAAAGGTAATCTTATTGTTTTCTGCGTGGGTTGAGATTTTGACACTTTGGCCTTCAAGTGTGCGTACATTGACATCGGGAAGGGTACGTTGCCCCAGCAGTGTTTGGCTAAAAAGCAGGGAAAAACTGCAAAGTGCGAATATAATCAGGTATTTCATATTTGATGATTTAATGAACAATGAGTAAAGCTAAAAAGAAATCTTCGACCTCCTAACTGAATTCTTAAACTTATTTATAAATTTAACGCTTTAAAAAGATTTTTTATACCTTCACTGAAATTTTAAAACGAAGGTCAAAGCGATGAATTTTATTAAGTCTAGCCTGATTTGTTTTTTGGTATTCTCTTTATTTTACGCTGAATTGTCCGCCCAAAATGACGGGGGCCGATTATTTGGAAACCTGGAGACCAATGTCAGTTTTTACATGAGGGACTCTGCGATTGGCGCCGATAATACCCCTCAATACGACAATCAATTATTCGGTTCTGATACCTGGCTGACCCTCAATTACTCTAATTGGGGTTTTGACTTTGGAGTCCGCTTCGATATGTTCAATAATTCTGCTTTATTGAACCCCACAGGCTCCTATAATGACCACGGTATTGGCAGGTGGTTCATTCAACGGAAAATAAATGATCTGACCATTACCGGAGGGTATATTTACGATCAGATTGGTTCCGGAATTATTTTCAGGGCTTACGAAGAGCGTCCTCTCCTGATCGACAACGCCCTGATTGGCCTTCGGTTGTCCTACGATTTCGATGAAAACTGGACCATCAAGGGGTTTGCAGGAAAGCAAAAGCGGCAATTCACTCAATATGAATCCGTCATCCGCGGTTTATCAGTGGACGGTTTTTTGCAGTTAGGGGAAAATAATTCCATCACCCTGGCTCCCGGTTTGGGAGTGGTTTCCAGAGGACTCGATGATGCCACCATGGAACGACTGGTCAATACCATTCGTTTCTATACCCCCAAGGACAGAGAGGGTATGGATCCCACCTACAATACCTACGCTTTTTCACTGTATAATTTACTGTCGGCAGGCCCGATTAGTTGGTATGTTGAAGCCGCCTACAAAACCCCCGAATTGATGTACGATCCCTTTGCTCTTCGCGAAGACGGATTGGGAGGTACAGCCCAGGGGAGACTGGTGCAGGAAGCCGGTACTGTTTTTTACAGTTCACTCTCGTACAGCCAATCCGGATGGGGCATTACACTGGAGGGGAAACGAACCGATTACTTCTCCTTCAAGACAGATCCACAACTGGAACTCAATTTCGGCCAAATCAACTTTCTGCCTCCCATGAGTCGTCAAAATACCTACAGACTTACCTCCCGCTATGTACCGGCCACTCAGGAATTGGGAGAGTGGGCCGTTCAACTCGATGTCCGGTATTCTCCCAACCGCACCTGGGATTTTGTTGCCAATACTTCCAATATTACTGATCTGGATGGAAATTTATTCTACAGGGAATTTTTACTGGAAGCCAAATACCGTTATCAGAGAGACTGGACCTTATCCGTTGGACTGCAGAGGCAGGAATACGATCAGGATCGATTTGAGGGAAAACCCCTTGCGCCGATGGTAAAGACCTTGACGCCCTACGCTGAGTTTTTGTACCGATTCGACCGACGAAATGCGCTGAAGATCGAAGCCCAGTACATGGATACCGACCAGGACTTCGGCAGCTGGATTTTCTTGTTGGCCGAGTACAGCATTGCTCCGCGGTGGATTTTTTCAGCATCGGCCATGTACAATGTCGATCCTACCATGACTGACGATCTGATATATCCCACTGCATCTGTTGCCTACAACACCGGAGCCAACCGATTTTCGCTAAGCTATGTGAAGCAAGTCGAAGGGGTGGTTTGTACCGGGGGTATATGTAGACTGGAACCCGCCTTTAGCGGCGTTCGATTTACTGTAAATTCAAATTTTTAAATGATGACTCAAGTAAAATATTTTTCAATCTTGCTGCTGTTGGCGCTCCTATTCGGGAGTTGCGATGAAAAAGAAGTGATGATACCCGAGTTTGAACAACCCGATTCCGACCAGGTAGTGCTGGTGGAGAAACTTACAGGGGTCAGTTGTCCCAACTGTCCTACCGGAGGCGCTGAATTGGAACGAATGAAGGGGCAGTTTGGAGATAATATCGCGGTAGTCTCTATTTACACGCCCTTTTTGGGACAACCCAAAGAAAACAGTAAATATGATTTCCGCACTCAATACGGTGTTCAAATTGAAGATCACCTCGGTTTGTATCTTGGAAAACCCGCAGCCAGTATCAACAGAAAACTCTTTCCCGGGGAACAATACCGACCCATTGCCAATCTGGGAAGCTGGGCTTCGTATGTCCTTTCCGAACTTCAGGATTTCGCTCCGCTCGCAATCGATGTAGAACACGAATTTAACACTGACAGCAGAGAGCTCACAATGGACTTTTCCATTACCGGAAGGGACTTTATGGAAGGGGACTTTCGATTCACGGTTTACGTGATTGAGTCGGGTATTATCGACCCACAAGAGCATCCAAATGGGGTCATCGACAATTACGTTCACAACAATGTCCTGAGAAAGGTTATCTCATCCGTTACCGGAGACCTGTTGAGTACTGAGTTAAGTCCTCATGAATCGGTTAATCGGTCCTACTCTTTTACCCTTCCGGAGGAGGACGGTTGGTGGGTGGCTGAAAAATGCAGTATTGTCGCTTTCGTTTCTGAGCGCACCAGCGAATCCAGGGATGTTTTGCAGACGGTTAAGTTTAATATAACCGACTAGTGAGTATCCCGCGAGGGCGCTCTTTCCATTCGGGTTTTTTAGGAGTGGTTTTTATTACTCTGTTTTCGCGGTGAAAAATTCTCACAAAGCAATGGTAGAAAGCACATGAATAAATAGATAAATCCCCCTCCTCCTTCCATCCAAAAACTTTAAAAAGTCGGCCCTTTCCTGATGATGGTTTTACTATCTTTGTCCCTGCAAATTAAAATTCAGTTATGAATATTTCGTACAACTGGTTAAAAAAATACCTCGACATTTCCCAAAGTCCCGAAGAACTTTCAGAAATTTTAACGTCTATCGGATTGGAAGTAGAGGGAATCGAAAAATACACCTCCATTCCAGGGGGATTGGAAGGCCTGGTAACGGGACGCGTACTCGAGTGCAGTGCCCACCCGAATGCCGATAAGCTCAGTGTTACTGTTGTAGATATAGGAGGTGAAAATCCATTGGATATAGTCTGTGGTGCCCCCAATGTGGCCCGTGGACAAACGGTTGTCGTAGCCCCGGTCGGTTCCACCATTTATCCCACCAAAGGAGCTCCTTTTGAGATTGGTAAAGTAAAAATCAGAGGCCGGCGGTCGGAAGGTATGATTTGTGCCGAAGACGAAATCGGATTGGGTGACGATCACGACGGAATCATGGTGTTGTCTGAAGCTTTTGAGCCGGGTACTCCTATAGACCAAATTTTTCCGGTAGAAAAGGATGTAATTTTTGATATCGGGTTGACACCCAATCGATCTGATGCTACCTCTCACATGGGAGTAGCCAGAGATTTATTGGCGTACCTTCGGGTTCATTCCGATTATCAAGAAGATTTAAAATGGCCGGATCTTCGCCCCTTCAAAGAGGGGAAGGGGAATACAGATTTTGAGATAACAATAGAAGATACCAAAGCCTGTCCCAGATATTCGGGTTTGATCATTGAGGGCGTGCAGGTGAAAGAAAGTCCGGAATGGCTCAAAAACAAGCTCAAATCCGTGGGACTTAAGCCCCTGAACAATATTGTCGATATCACCAATTTTGTGTTGTTGGAATACGGCCAACCCCTTCACGCTTTTGACCTGAATGAAATTGAGGGTGGAGGCATACGTGTAAAACAGCTGGCCAAGGGTACGAAATTTACAACCCTGGACGAAGAGGAGCGAGAACTTCATTCTGAAGATTTGATGATCTGTGATGTCCATGATCGCCCCCTCTGTATGGCAGGCGTATTTGGTGGACTGAAATCGGGGGTGAGTAAAAAAACCACTTCCATTTTTCTTGAATCTGCTCATTTTGAAGCTCTTTCCATAAGAAAAACGAGTACTCGTCATTTGCTGCGAACAGAAGCGGCAAAAATATACGAAAAAGGTAGCGATCCCGCTCTTACTCTTCCAGCACTGAAGAGAGCTGCTTTACTCATAGAGGAAATGGCCGGAGGGAAACCCGCATCACCGGTATTTGACCATTACCCCAATCCCATTCGATCACAGGAAATCAATCTCGTTTATGAGCGCGTTAGGAAATTGACAGGCGCTGCTCTTTCCAAAGAGCAAATCACGGTCATTCTCAAAGCCATGGATATGGAAATTGTAGAGTCCGGTCCCGAAGCCATATTGGTCCGTGTACCCACCAATAAAGCCGATGTAAAACGAGAAGCCGATCTGATAGAAGAAATTCTGAGAATTTACGGATTTGATAAAATACCGATGGGTGATCACATAAAAATACCCCTCATCAGTTCTTCCTTTCCCGATAAATTCACTCTGACCAATCGAATCGCAGATCACCTGTGTTCCAAAGGCCTGACCCAAATGATGAATCTCTCTCTTTCCCGTTCTTCGTATTACAAAGAAGACAGGAAGGACCTGGTTTACGTTCAAAACACCTCCAATGAGCAATTGAACATTATGCGTCCGGATATGGTCCGTTCGACAGTGGAAACGATGGTTCATAATGTAAACAGAAGACAAACCGATCTCGCTTTTTTTGAATTCGGAAAAACATACCGAATTGAGAAAGGGGATATTGTAGAAAGGTAATTATTGGTCATGGCTTTGAGAATGACCGTGATTTGCTCT